>DNBN01000101.1:2177-2695 GCA_003491845.1 Porticoccaceae bacterium
CATTTATCTAACTGGCAATTAAAGCCATCTGGTACCGAAGGTTATCGTACAGCGGAGGTGACACTGTGCGGGGTGGATACAGACCATATTTCTTCTAAGACCATGGAATGTAAAAGCCAATCGGGCCTTTACTTTGTGGGAGAAGTGCTAGATGTTACGGGTCATCTGGGCGGCTATAACTTTCAATGGGCCTGGGCTTCTGGTTACGCGGCAGGCTGCTATGTATAGGGCTATTTGCGGTTTGACTTGGCTTTTCGGCGACGTGCTGCTGCCTTCTCCAAACGCAACTTCTCACGCTCTTCTTTTTCAGCCCTCATAATAGCTACTTGTTTCATTTCAGCCTCAATTACCTCAGGAGTTTCAAAACCTAGGGGGCCAAACAACCCTGCTCGTAATTCGTTAACAAAGATTGTTGAGACTCTTTCTAAATCAACACGGCCACCAGCTCTCAGACATCCTCTTTGGCTGCCAATTATCTCTAGCAGCCCAATTTCGGTTTGAGGCAGCTGATCAATATT
>DNBN01000101.1:3034-3282 GCA_003491845.1 Porticoccaceae bacterium
CCTTCCGGATTCTCAATTTTAGGCCAAAGTATCCCCGGGGTATCAAGTAGCATAATCCCATTACGCAGATTGATCTTTTGCTGACCTTTGGTAATTGCTGGTTCGTCACCCGTTTTGGTGATGTGCTTGCCCGCTAGGCAGTTAATTAAAGAAGACTTACCGACGTTTGGTATACCGGTCACCATGACAAGAGTGTTGCGGCCTTCTTTTTGGGGGCTGAGCTTATTAATTAGATCAATGATTTGCTT
>DNBN01000101.1:3622-5200 GCA_003491845.1 Porticoccaceae bacterium
TCAGGATCACCTAAATCGGTCTTGTTGAGCAATTTAATGTGAGGTTTTTCAGTAGTCAGGCTTTGAATAAATGGGTTTGAGCTACTGAAAGGAATCCGTGCATCCAATACTTCAACAACGACATTAACCAAGGGCAGGGCCTCAATCATTTCGTTACTGGCCTTGCGCATGTGACCTGGATACCACTGAATAGACATGGTTAACTCTTTGAATGGGTGATTATCGCTACTTCTAAGGAACCATTTTCAGGTCGAAACTCATTAAAAGCAAGATAAACCCAGTTTGAGAGGTTGTTAAGGGGCACCGTTACAGATAAGTTTGTACAAAGATAATTACTCTCCCGGTTTATAGCGTCGCTCTATTTTGCTCTGACGAGCGTCTTTATCAAATAGAGGGTCATGAAGGATTTCATTAGCGTAATCTTCGGCCTGATCTGCATAGTGGGGAGAGTCTTCATCAAGCGTTGCAGCACCAAATTGATGAACGCCACGCACCTTTAATTTACCTTCTGCATCCCATGAGACTTGATAGTAAAGACCGTCACCAGCAACGTTGGTGAGGTAGTTATCTCCCTCCATACGCATGCCATAAATTGCTCTGAGTGTATCTGGTCCTCCACCTACAGGAAGATTAATATCACCTCGAACATGACGGTTTACTTCACCCCATAGAGGATCGATACGGCCATTATTTTCCATTAGTAAGTCTGTACAGCGGACCAATTCACCCAAAGGTTTGGGGGCTGCTTCTCCTTTTTGTTCTGATAACCATTCACCACCTAAGACACACGCGCTTAATGCTGCACCTCGATTGTTAATATCGGTGGATAGGTCCCAGTTAGCAATCAAGGTTTGAGCGGCCGAGTAGATTTGTAAATCGGTTGCTCCCAGGCTCTCTAAGTCGGCTTCAGCGGCCTGTTGTAAAAATTTATAAGCGCGTGAGTTAACGCTATATTTCTTATCATGCTTGAGATCAAAAAATTGTTGCTCAGAAATAGAGTCCATTTCTGCGAGTAGCTCCAAACCGCGATCTGCACGATTGGTCATGCGTGTTGGAAAGCCATCTTCAATTCGATAATCGCTTTTATTAGGGTTGTCTGCTTCTGCACTAACACGAAAAGGTGTTTGATTGGCACTGTGCAAATAACCAGACACGGGGTTAATAACCTGAGGTAAGTCATCAAAGGCCATGTATTCTTGCCAAATTATATTGCTGCGGTCACCCGGTAGATACTGAGTCCAGTCATAACTTGGTGACCTTTTTGGGGTCAGCGAGTTATGTACAAACATGGTGTTGCCCTCGCGATCTGCGTAAACAAAGTTAAAACTGGCAAAGGCTTGCATGCGCAGGGCATCGCGCCATTGGTCAAAATTTTGTGCTTTGTTCATCTCTAGCCATTGCTCTAGCTGACGCACCTCACCCATGCCTGCATAACGCACCGCATAGGTACCATGATCATTTTGAATCACAGGGCCATGCACAGACTTAAGCCCCACCTCGGGGACAGTCCAAGGCCGGAATCCAAATAACTTAACCTTAATCTTTATATCTTTGGTTTCGAGGGATTTCCATTCACCG
>DNBN01000123.1 GCA_003491845.1 Porticoccaceae bacterium
TCGGCTGTTAACCGATTGGTCGTAGGTTCAAATCCTACTGGGCCCACCATTTTATCTAAGTCATGAAACTTACGACAAAACCAAAAATCTAAAACACACGCAAAGGGCAACTCATGGATACCATCAATACCTAAATTGTGTGGGGACTAGCAAAAAACTCATTGATCAATGGCTCAAAGGACTCTAAGGAATCTATTCTATAACTAGGGTCAAATGCTGCTTGATCCCATTCATCTGTAAACTCAATAGCTTTTTTATACCAAGATTCGTTCACATACTGTTTCCGTAAATCCTGCGGTTTCCCCAGGTATTGATAATAGTGCTCACCCTGGAAATCTTGGTGAGTTTTAATAATATTGTAAGCATCATCACTGACATATGGCTTTATAATCTCAGCCGCAATTTGACCATGATTTGGGACATTAATAACTTTTCCAATATCATGAACTAAACTTATCAAAATCATCTCATCCTCAGCACCTGCTCTTCTAGCCATAGTTGCCGTTTGTAAAGCATGATGTAATTGATCAGTCCCAAAGCCCAAAGTTAGCCCTGCTAATTGTTGTAGCATTGAACTAATCCTCTTAGGCATGTCGAGAATATGAGGCTTATGCTCCTCAGCAATATGTCGCCATTCTTCCTCAGTGCTGCTGTCCATTCGTGTAAACATAAATAGGCACCCATCAAATTAAGTTAAGTAAGGAAAAGGTCTCTAGTTCAACTCTATACACTTCTGCGCTAGTAATCCAGTTGAGCCTGAGAACGAATTACTTCAGATAGAGCAGTCATTAAAAAGGTCCATCCTGCTCCAAAGGATTAGACCAGAGAGTTGAGTAAACAGAAGTTCCATCAATAAAATAAACCGCATCATCATCAAATACTGAACGATGAGGCCCATTATTCCACCAATTATCCGTTACCGACTTGATATGACCGACCTCAACAATCGTTGCAACTGCAGGATTATCTTTGCCCTCTAACTGAAGCATATAAAGTCTATTTTGCTGAAAAAAATCATCCTCGTCTTTTCCATACACAGTTAAGGGCACAGCAAAACGGTCAGTAGACTCATCATATTGTTGGTAAGTAAACGCGTGACGGTTATAGCGAGCTTCAGAATAGCTCCAACTGCCGTCTCCAAGAAGGTGTGTACCCAGGGAATAAGGCGCAGTCATATCACTTATATTAAATAACTCTAGTTTTGTTAGCCCATTCTCATCAGCACCTAACCCTAACAACAAATCATCATTTACCGGATGAAGAAAATCAGAAAATCCCGGTATGGTAAGCTCTCCAGTAATCATGGGATCTTCTGGATTGGTCACATCAATCACATACAAAGGGTCAACTGTCTCAAAGGTCACTAAATAGAGTGTATCGCCAAAAAACCTTACACCGTAGAGACTCTCGTTAGGTTTACCTATTTTTTCAGGCCTATTAGCGTTAGGTAGAGTTTCGACTAGGTTAAGCGCCAACTCTTGATTAGAGCGTTGAAGAACCGATAGCTGGTGGTCAATGGAGTCTTCGCTTCCCCAAGGCCCCGTTTGAGTAGTGGTGACAACTCTCAAGTAGCCAGCATGTTCGCTGATTCGAAAATCCACCTCTCCTCTACTCCAAAGATGCCCATCGACCGAACCTGAACCTTGATACGTTAGATCGTCTGACGCCTTAAAAGAATGCAATAATGTCCTAGACTCCTCGTCATAACCCTCCGCTTGCGTCAGATAAATAGCATTCTCGCTCGCATAGACACCTGATACAGAACCCATGTAGCAGGATGCACCAAGCATAGACTCAGACTCTAGATCAACAGCAATAACAAATGTCATTACTGGGAAACCATAACGAGCAGATGCTTGCTCATTAGTTTTATCCATAAACAAACAATCATCCGCCTCAACTAGAAGACTCGACTCCCCGTTAATCAGCACAGTTGGCAAAACCTCAGCGGCGGTTAGGTCTCTTAGTAATACTTTATTTTCTTCTATCTCTTCTTGGGTAGAGGGGTATCGAATTAAGCCTGGGATTTCAGGCGTATGACGGGCGACCATATATACATGTTTGTCCACGCGGCGGCTGGTCACAAATCCACCTTCCATTTCGATCTGTAGTTTTAATTCTGGTTGCTCAGGCACACTAATATCGTAAATATCGAGCGCACTAGTTTGGCCTTCCCATGCCCATGAGGCACTAAACCTTTCTCCAAAGGTCCCCCACCAACTGGAACTTCTAAGCGATACCAGACTTGAATCTTTATTGTAGAGACCTTCAACCGTCAGATCGCCATCAACAGGGATAACACTAACCAATATTGCACTCGCTTCCTCCGAGTCCGTGCTTAAAATCCGAATACCTCTCTCTGCTTCATTGGGACTGTCTGGATCTTCTTCAACTCCATCATTTGCAACTCGACTGAAATCCTCCATCACAAAACAACAGTCCATACTGCGGCTAGGAGCAATAAATAAATGATCTCCATCATATTTTACAACGTCGTGCTCATCCACAGAGGCTTCGAGCGTGTAGGTCGTCGTAAAACTCCGTCCAGAGTCCTCTGTTGCAAAAACCACATCCGCATTACCATCATTATTTAAATAGTCTTCGCCATCTTCAATAATGGATCGTGAGAATATCTCCAAAAACTGAGCTTCGTTATCAGCTGCTATCAACAATCCTGTAGGTGGCGGTTCATTACAACAAACCAAGTCTTCATCTGATTGGACTGAACCACCACTACCGCATCCAGCTTGGACTAAAACCAGCATTAACAGCAAATATCTAGCTGATTGAGTTAAGCTCATGTGTCAAACTCCATAAATATTAAAAATATCCTATAAAAGAACGCGTCAACAAAATTGACCCCCTGCATTAAACAAAAAAGTCGGGAGCCAATTCAGAGATATCTAACGATGTATCCACCTGATAAGAATTCAAATCAGTGATCCCCTCTGAGGCCAAAACCTCATCATC
>DNBN01000242.1:0-6896 GCA_003491845.1 Porticoccaceae bacterium
TAAAATAGTCTAAAAACTTGGTCAAAGCGTTTATAACTCATAAAAAAATGATTTAAAAAGATGAAAACGAGATTAATATTAGGTTCAAGTCAGACTAAATACAGTAATACTCAATTAAAAACGAAATATTAGCTGATGAATTATAAGTAAAATAGGCCACCTTTTTTAACCATTTCAGCAATGATTTAAGATATGTGTGCTCATCAAAAAACCATACATCCATCTAAACATCTAACCTGCTATGACGTTGCATAATGAATGCCCATAAAAGAAGCCTAAATCACATGCTGGTGCATAGGCTCTATTGATGGCGTTGTATAAAATTTTTAGAGTTTTTGGTTAGGAAAAAATAGCCTTAAAGATGTAGAAAAAGATAATAGATAGGATCGCCCCCGCTGGCAGGGTGATCACCCATGAGGTAAAGATGGTGGCGACAATCCGCAGATTGATCGCGGCTAAGCCACGGGCTAAGCCTACACCTAAAACAGCTCCCACCAAAGTGTGTGTGGTTGATATGGGCAAACCAATACCAGAGGCAAGAACCACTGTGGCAGAAGCACCGAGGGTGGCGGCAAAACCTCTACTTGGAGTTAACTCGGTAATTTTGGTGCCAATCGTTGCCATCACCTTATACCCATAAGTAACCAAACCAACAACAATGCCCACACCACCTACTAAAAGTATCCATGCGGGCATGCTAGATTTGGCGGTCACAGCACCAGATTTAATGGTAGCGATGGCTGCTGCCATCGGCCCCACGGCATTAGCGACATCATTAGAACCGTGGGCAAAGGCCATAGCACATGCGGTAAAGACCATTAACACGGCAAACACTTTTTCCACGTTGGCAAAGCGGTCTTCTGATTCAATCGCTTGGTTACGTTTGACGCGAGTTAACATTGCACCACCGATGAGAGCAACAAGCAGACCAGCAGCTGCTGCAACCAAGGACATTTCAAAGTAGTTTAAACTCAATCCAATGTCTTTAAATACGTGTTTTAGGCCTTTGATTAAGGTCACCATGGTGATCATAAAGCCCACCATAAACATGTAAAAGGGTACGTATTTTTTGGCATTTTCAAAAGGGTGTTCAGTATCTAAAATTAATCGTTGAACACTCTTAAACAACATATAGGAAACGGTGCCCGCTAACACAGGAGAAACAACCCAACTTGCGGCTATGGTGCTAACTTTACTCCAGTTAACAGCATCTACAGAAATAGCAACTGCGGCAAAGCCAACGATGGCACCAACAATTGAGTGAGTTGTAGAGACGGGCCAACCTACGATAGATGCGATCAAAAGCCAAGTGCCAGCAGCCAGCAGAGCTGAAAGCATGCCATACACTAAATACTCTGGCGTACCTTGCAAAGTGAGTGGATCAATAATGCCTTTACGGATAGTCGCTGTGACTTCACCGCCTGCCAAATATGCACCTGCAAATTCAAAGATCATGGCTATAATAATGGCTTGTTTTAAGGTGATGGCGCCGGAACCTACAGAGGTTCCCATGGCGTTAGCCACGTCATTGGCACCGACGCCCCAGGCCATAAAAACGCCAAATATAATGGCTAATATAAGTAAAATTTGTCCGTATTCGTTTAAAACTTCCATGGTGTATTCTCGAAGCTATATGAAGTGTGTATGGGTTAAACTCTAAGTAATAATTTAGCGAGCTATAATGACTTGGATTTGTTCTCCAGCACTTTGTGCATGGTCAGCAAGGTGACCAATGGCTTCGATCGTTTTATACATAAACATGGCGTCTACAGGGGGAAAACTGGTTTCAATTTCATGCAGTTTCGAACGCAATGAAATCTGTCGTTTATCATTTTTGTCTTCTGCTTTTTCTAGCTTGGTAATACAGCGATTAATACGATCAATCTCACGACCACCAAAACCTGAGCCAATTAATTCATCAAGCTCATCAATCACAACCTTAGCCTCTATTGCCACGGCCACCGCAGACTTGACATAGGCGGTCATGTCTACGGCAATTTTTTTAGGCACGATTTGTTTTCGACCCAGCATAAGGCCAGCAATATCTTTAGCGGTGTTACAAATTTTGTCTTGTTTACTGAGAAGTTGAATCAGGTCTGAGCGATTGATTGGCATGAATAAACTTTTTGGCAAATGCAGGCGAATGTCTTGTTTCTGATCATCGGCATGGCTCTCAAATTTTGCAATGGCGTTATAGGTCTTCTCAACAGCATTCCAGTCTTCTTTGATGACTGCTTGAAAAAAAGGAACTAAAAGTTCGACGCACTGCAACACTGTTTGCATGTGGTTTTGTAGGGGTTTAATCGGTGAATGACCAAACAAACTCAGAATGGGATTTGCCATGTGAACTGCCTTTTCAATTGATAACTAAGCCTAATGTGAGCGCATTATAGGCATGCTTTGTTAAGACTATATAAAGATTTATGCTTGATTCAGGATTAATTAACATCTGACGCAAGTGGAATTTTAATTACGAATGTAGAACCCTGATTTAACTTGCTTTTTAACTTCAAACTACCTTTATGACTTTGCACGATGTGTTTAACAATGGCAAGCCCAAGTCCGGTGCCCCCAAGTGATTGTGAACGCGCCTTGTCGACCCGATAAAAACGCTCAAAAATGCGTTCTTGGTTAGCTTCGTCAATGCCAATTCCATCATCTTTTATCGACAGCAAGGCTGTGCTTGCATCGACCTCAATAACCACATGAACGTGACCCATGGCAGGTGTGTATTTAATGGCATTATCAACAAGGTTAGTTACCATTTGACTAAGGGCATTTTCATCACCGAGTAATATGATCGGTTGCCCTTCGGTATCAAGATCTAATATCACTTGATGGCCTTGTGCCACGGCTTGTAAATTATCACACACCCTTTGGACTATTTGCTGAAGGTCAACCTGAGTATTAAAAGCCGCATCGTTGCTTTCTAATCGAGACAAAGCCAACAACTCTGACACTAAATCTGATAAGCGAATAGACTGGCCGTGAATCTTGCGAATAAAGCGTTGTTGAGTTTGGCGTTCTATTGCCTCATCCTCTATCAATGTTTCAGCAAAACCACGGATGGCAGTAATAGGTGTTTTCAACTCATGTGAAGCGTTGGCCACAAAGTCAGCACGCATCTTGTCCATGCGTTGAACATCTGTGGTGTCTTGCAGTACCAGTATCGCGTCCGCTTGATCGGAGTGTTTTAACAAAGTGACATGCAGGCGATAATGTCGAGCGAAGGTATAGCCGTCGAGTTGAATTGACCGTTCTACACTGACTTGCTCTTGTTGGCACTGTATGAAAGCTTGATTGAGGTTGTTGGATGCATCCATGTCTTGTAAAGACTGACCTAAACAGCGTTCCCCACTGGTGCGTAATATGCGACAGGCGGCGCGATTAACGTGGGTAATCAAGCCTTTGTCGTTCACGGTAATTACCCCTTCATTCATGCTCTTAAGGATAGTCGACAATTGGTCACGCTCAGTTTTGATAATGTTAAAGCGCCGGGCTGAAATATCAGCCATTTTATTAAGAGAACGAGCTAATGCTCCAATTTCATCACGTCTATCGCTGGGAATACGCAGTTGGTAGTGGCCTTGAGCATAGTCGTTTGCAATAATGGTCATTTGCCGCAACGGTCGAGCAAAACTCATAGCCAACCAATAGCCAATAAATAAAGCAATTAAAGTGGTGAGACTCGCCGCAATAATGATCACTTTGCGCAAATAATTAAATTCCTCATCGATGCGCTCGGTGGAGAGGGCGGTGCGTATAAAGCCTAAATTAGAATGACTGTCCATGGCTTTTAAGGCGACATACAACATGGGCTTTTGCAATGTTGTGCTGAAGCGACTTGATTCCCCAACCCTAGACTGGGTAGCAGAAATGATTTCAGGTCGGGAGAGGTGATTGTCCATCTCATCAAACCTGAATTCAGAATCAGCCATCACCACACCATCTCTGGTTAGCAAGGTGACACGAGTTGCAATACGATCACCAATTTGTTGGACCATCTGTTGGATTTCATTTTGAGATTGGGTATCCATGTCAGCGAAAGATTGCTGCAAAATAAAGGCTTGGCTGGATAAATTGTTGCGAATGTCTTTTAGGCTTGCCTGCTCTATTTGGCGCTGCACCATAAGGCCAACAATCAACATACTAAACAAAATGACTAGGGCAAAGCCAGCGTAGAGTTTTAAGAATATGGGTGAGTGGCGCATGCTACAAGACTTCGTTTAAAAGGGTTTCAGTAAAATTAGGATCACAACGGTAACCCACACCCCGTACGGTTTCGATCACAGTCGCAGCTTTACCCAATTGCTTTCGCACACCACGAATATGCACATCAATATTTCGATCCACAACCTCAGAATGCTCACCTAAAGCTGATAATATGAGTTGCTCCCGTGAAAACGCCCGGCCCGGTTGAGCCATTAATGTGTGTAACAATTTGAATTCGGTAGTGGTTAGTTTGAGTGTCTGTCCATTTAGATCACAAGTGTAAGCTTCTAGGTTGAGTGATAATGAACCTATTGAGAGTATTTTGGTGGACGGGGTTCGGCGTAATGCGACTTTAATCCGAGCCAACAGTTCGGCTTGGCTAAAAGGTTTAGTGATATAGTCATCTGCACCTTGGGTAAGGCCACTTATAACATCCACTTCTTCACTGCGTGCTGACAACATAATAATAGGAATAAGCTGTGTTTTAAGATTTGCCTTTAAGCGCTCACAGACCTGCATACCGGAGAGCCCAGGAAGCATGATATCAAGCAATATTAAATCAGGAGTTTGCGTTTGAGCCAATGCTAAACCCTTAATGCCATCACTGGCTAAGGATAATTTATACCCAGCCCGCCTAAGGTTATAAGCGATAATCTCCTGGATATCAACTTCATCTTCGATGCATAAAATATGTTGAGTATTGGTCATAAGTTGTTATTTCCCGATACAAAATGACCCAAATATACGGCCCAATAAGTCATCACTAGTGAAACTACCAGTAATCTCGTTCAAGCATTCTTGGGCCAGACGTAGGTCCTCAGCTAGCAACTCGCCAGCCTGACTGTAAGCCAGTTGTGAAGACCCTTCCTGTAATAAAACTCGACACCGTTGCAGAGCATCGATGTGGCGCCGTCTGGCACTAAAGCCGCCCTCCAATGTCGTTTGGTAACCAACCACTTGTTTGAGTTGACGCCTGAGTAAGTCAAGGCCTTGGCCATCTTTCGCGCTTAGGTAAATACAGTCTACTCCATCGACCTGAGTGAATTGAGGGAGTCCTTCTGAGAGGTCTATTTTATTACGAACTAAAGTCAGTTGGCTAGGCATTGGTTGCACACCCATTAACGTCTGCCAGTGTTCTTTGGGTGAACAATGGTCTTGTGCTTCTTGTAACAATAACACTTGATCGGCCTGACTAATGGCTTCAATCGCACGTTCAATGCCAATCTGTTCCACCTTATCTGGACTGTTGCGCAAACCAGCCGTATCAATAATGTGTAAGGGTAGGCCATCGATATTAATAGACTCTTTTAAAATATCTCGGGTGGTGCCGGCAATGTCTGTGACAATGGCTCGGTCTTGTCCTGCAAGGGCGTTAAGTAGGCTTGACTTGCCAGCATTGGGCGCCCCTGCAATCACGACTTGCATACCTTCTTGCAATAGGCTGCCTTGTTGGGCACGCTCTAATAGTTGGTCTAGGTCTGATTGCGCCTTAGCCAATAAGTTAGCGACCTTACCATCTGCTAAAAAGTCGATTTCTTCCTCTGGAAAATCGATCGCTGCCTCCACGTATAATCTTAGGTAGATTATATTTTCAACCAAAGTGTTAATTTGGCTAGAAAAGACCCCCTGTAATGAACGCAAGGCATTTCTAGCAGCTTGCTCTGAGCTAGCATCGATTAGGTCAGCAATGGACTCTGCTTGAGCTAAATCCATTTTGTCATTCAAAAAAGCGCGTTCTGAAAACTCTCCAGGTCTGGCAATACGTGCCCCTAAAAGAATGAGTTCACGTTGCAATAGGTCCATGACAATTTGGCCACCATGACCCTGAAACTCAAACACATCCTCACCCGTGAAAGAGTCTGGACCTTTGAAATAGAGGCTGATGCCAGCATCAATCTGTGCCCCGTGTGTGTCTAAAAAGGGTCCATAGTGGGCGTGGCGAATTTGACTTTGGTTGTGGCTTAGTTGCTGACCATAGGCAAGAGCCTGTGGACCCGATAAGCGAATAATACCCACGCCGCCTCTGCCTGGAGGAGTGGTCTGAGCACAAATAGTGTCTAGATCTGATTGCATTGTGGTCGGGCCTCCAGTTTTAAAAAGCAGCGTTTAATATAGACAAAAAAGGCCTCTTGAGGAGGCCTTTTTATGCTACAACGAGTGTGAGGTTAATGCTTGCGCTCAGCCATTGATTTTTCAATGCGCTTGGTAATGACATACTGTTGCGTGATCGACAATACGTTGTTGCAGACCCAGTACAATACAAGGCCAGCAGGGAACCAGAGGAAGAAGACCGTAAACACGACGGGCAACATCTTCATTATTTTAGCCTGCATTGGATCTGGTGGCGTCGGGTTAAGCATTTGTTGAATGAACATGGTGGCACCCATGAGCAAAGGCAACACAAAATATGGGTCTTGCACTGAAAGATCTTGAATCCAAAGAATAAATGGTGCGTGCCTCAATTCGACTGTTTCCATTAACATCCAATATAAACCAATAAATACGGGCATCTGAATGATAATGGGGAAGCAACCACTTAAGGGATTTGCCTTTTCTCGCTTATAAAGCTCCATCATCCCTGCTGACATTTTCGCGCGGTCGTCACCAAACTGTTCTTTTAATTTAGCAATTTCAGGGGCTAATGCACGCATCTTGGCCATGGAACGATAAGAAATGGCCGAGGG
>DNBN01000242.1:7183-11427 GCA_003491845.1 Porticoccaceae bacterium
AAATGGCCGAGGGATAGAAAAAGAAGGCTTTGACACATAAAGTGACCAGCAAGATGGCAGTTCCCCAGTTTCCAACAAAACCAAACATCGTATTTAAAAGCCAAAATAACGGTTGAGAAACCCACCATAGCCATCCGTAGTCAACGACAAGGTCTAGATTTTCCGATATCGCTTCAAGATCCGCCTGTATCTTGGGACCCGCGTAAAAATCAGCTGATGTGGAACCAGACTGTCCAGCTTGGAGCTCCAATGCCGGACTAACAAAACCGGCGATATAGTTATTTTTGCTGACTCGGGTACTGTAGTTGTGTTGCTGCTCCGGATTAGGCACCCATGCACTCACAAAGTAGTGTTGCAGCATGCCAACCCATCCCCCTGGAGCACTGCGCTGCAGATTAAGGTCGTCCATGTCATCAAAATCGTAGCGGTAATATTTATCGTCTGGGAATGAAAATGCGGGTCCTAAGTAAGCGGACATGCCCATCCCACCGGAGGCACTCGGATCGCTAGAACGGTCCCGTTTAATTTGACCAAACAGGTTGGCTGACCAAGGCTGGTTGCCACGGTTATCAACGGCATAAGTGAGATTGACTAAATGACTGCCTCGGGCAAAGGTATATATCTTGTTGATAACTGCACCATTATCATCAGTGAGGCTTAGTACAATCTGTAATTCCTGTTGGTCATCTTCGAGTTGGTAGGATGATTGGGCTGCATTAAATATGGGACGCGATTTAATGTCTGTGCCATTGACGCCAATAAGCCCACTTTGTGCGACGTAAGTACGTTGTTGATTTTGTTCTAAGAGAGTGAAAAGTACATCAGGGTGATCCATTTCTGCTAAGTATTGAACTAGAGAAGCTTGAATAATGTCGCCACCTTGGGTATCAATAATAACTTCTAATGTGTCAGTTTTAACCTCGATAAGGTTTCCGCTCGTCGCGTTATCTGTTTGGGTAACTGACACTTCTGTGTCACCACTAGGGGGGGTAGCCACTGCAAAGTCTGTACTAACCGGGGCTACATCATAGGCAGAAATACTGGTGACTTGCTGAGGAGCAAGGGCTTCGGTACCATAATCTTGGTTCCATTGAAGTACCATCAAGTAAGAGATGATGGCGACACCCGCGATTAGAATAATGCGTTGAAAATCCATAGAAACAAATCGTCATTAGTTGTATTGTAAAGGAGATTGATTATAGTGCCTGTTTGACTATTGGCAATGGCCAGCCAGTGCATGAGGACGAAAACTAGCTACTTTGGGCAGTTTTTTTACGTAATCTTGCCCATTGCTTAATAATTAGCCGATGAACTGCGTCATTATCGAGTTCACCTAAACCTTTTCTGGACAAGATAACAATGTCTAAAGGAAGGGAAAATTCGTTGGATTGAGTACAAAGATTACGAAAGCTGTCTCTGACAATGCGCTTAATACGATTGCGGTGCACTGCAAGCTTGATGCCTTTTTTGGCAATCACCAAGCCAATGCGAGAATGAGCGTGTAAACTGGTGCGTGCGAGTATCAGTATGTGTTGATCTGAAACCTTGAAATCAGCTTGATCAAACACTCTTCGAAAATCCCCAGCGTTCAAAAGGCGCCGTTGCCGGGAAAAATCGAGTTCAGACATAGGTTAAGCAGGTAAAATTCGCTTACGCGCTTAGGCTCTTGCGGCCTTTGGCACGGCGAGCGTTAATAATGGCCCGACCACCTGGGGTTGACATACGTGCACGGAAACCGTGTGTGCGCTTACGCTTTAAGACGCTAGGTTGAAACGTTCTTTTCATGATCGGTCTCGCAAAAATAGTTAGTTGCCAAAGGTTTGGCGATGAAAATCTAGGGGCGAAATTATATTAGAGGAAAAATCTAATAGCAAGCCTGATTTACTGTTTAGGCTATAAAATTATCCGATAGGTGCAATTTACTTTGCCTAAGCCCAAAACTTAGGACTTATATTGCCTTACTGCGGTTTTGCCTGTGGATAACTTTAGGCACTTGGTGATAAAATAATGAGGTTAATTATAATAATTAAAGCCAGCTAAAGGCTTTAACAATCCAGTTTAAGATGGCTCCTATTAAAAATGGCTCAAGCGATTTGGCAACAGTGTTTGGCGTGTCTTCAAGATGAATTGCCCAGTCAGCAGTTCAACACTTGGATTCGACCGTTAAATGTAAATGAAAACGGTCGGGTAATCCAGTTGGTAGCTCCCAATCGGTTTGTACAGGATTGGGTCAGAGATAAGTATTTTTCTAGAATCCGTGAATTGGTAGCGGATTACGCTACTGATGCCACTCAGGATGTTGAATTGGTTGTCGCTTCGTCTGCCCTGAGTTCCCAAAGTCAATCGAGTGGATCGGCTACTGCTGCATCGCCAGTTGCCGCAGTGTTTAATTCGACAGTGGCCAAACCCGTTAGCTCAAGGGTAAACAGCCCCATTATTCAGCCCCATTTTAATGCTGATAGTGGGCCAGATCGTGTGGTTCAGGTTGAGGGCTCGGTGCGACATCAGAGCTACTTGAACAGAGCGTTCACTTTTTCCAGCTTTGTACAAGGTAAGTCTAATCAGTTGGCTTTAGCTGCAGCTAAGCAAGTCGCAGAAAACCCTGGTAGTTCGTATAACCCTTTATTTCTTTATGGTGGCGTTGGCCTAGGTAAAACCCATTTAATGCATGCGGTGGGAGCGGCTTTGATAGAGCGTAACCCTAATGCAAAAGTAGTTTACCTGCACTCTGAGCGCTTTGTTGCAGATATGGTGAAGGCGTTGCAGCTCAACGCGATCAACGAATTCAAGCGTTTTTACCGATCAGTGGATGCACTGCTAATAGACGACATACAATTTTTTGCAGGCAAAGAGAGGTCGCAAGAAGAGTTTTTTCATACCTTTAATGCTCTTTTGGAGAGTGGCCAGCAAATGATCTTAACATGTGATCGTTATCCAAAAGAAATAGCAGGTTTAGAAGACCGTTTAAAATCGCGTTTCGGTTGGGGCTTAACAGTTGCTGTGGAACCACCGGAGCTAGAAACTCGAGTGGCCATATTGATGAAAAAAGCGGCTGAAGGTAACATTGCTCTGCCTGAAGATGCGGCTTTCTTTTTAGCAAAAAAGATTCGGTCAAACGTGAGAGAACTTGAAGGAGCCCTTAAACGAGTGGTGGCAAACTCGCATTTTACGGGTGAAGCGATTTCCACAGCGTTCGTGAAAGAGTCACTACGGGATCTGTTGGCACTGCAAGATCGAAAGGTCAGTATTGATAATATCCAGAAAACTGTGGCAAGCTATTATAAGATTAAAATTGCTGATATCTTATCCAAACGTCGGTCACGGTCAGTAGCTCGACCTCGACAGTTGGCCATGGCGCTGGCCAAAGAATTGACCAATCATAGTTTGCCGGAGATCGGCGATGCCTTTGGTGGAAGAGACCATACAACGGTCTTGCACGCTTGCCGGAAAATTAAAGAATTACGCGAAGCAGATCGTGACATTCACGATGATTATGATAACTTATACCGCACGCTAACTGTCTAAGTTGATAGTTGCTTGAGCCAAAACCGTGAACAGGATTTTAGTATGAAATTTACCATCAGCCGAGAAGCCTTTTTGAAACCCCTAGTTTTGGTAGCAGGAGTGGTTGAGAGACGTCAAACTTTGCCTGTGTTAGCTAATATTCTGGTCGTGGTTGAGGGGGACCAATTGACGCTAACGGGCACAGATTTAGAGGTTGAGTTGGTTGGGCGGGTAAGTTTAGACCAACCGGGTGAGGATGGCGGCGTCACCATTCCAGCGCGCAAATTGATGGACATTTGTAAGTCGCTACCAGACCACTCTATGATCGAAGTCATGCTCAATGATGAACATGTTTTGGTGCGATCTGCGCGTAGTAAATTTAAGTTATCCACATTACCATCAGCAGATTTTCCTAACGTGGAAGACAGCCCTGAGTCGTTTGAATTTGAGGTGTCTCAGATGGGTCTTAAGCAGTTGGTAGATCAAACTGGCTTTGCGATGGCTCAGCAAGATGTACGTTACTATTTAAATGGTATGCTGTTTGAGATTAAAGATAGTGAATTGCGCACTGTAGCAACCGATGGCCACCGTTTAGCTACGAGTGTTATGCCGGTTAGCCTGCCAGACCAGGCAGCACAACAATTAATTGTTCCACGCAAGGGTGTCTTAGAGCTTGCGCGCCTGATGACAGACGAAGATGGTATAGTGCGACTAGTGATAGGTGCGAGCCATATTCGAGC
>DNBN01000053.1:0-22119 GCA_003491845.1 Porticoccaceae bacterium
TACTAAGGTGCAAGGGGTTATTAGTTTGCAAATTGAGAAAAATATAGTTCTATCAAAATTAATTACACAAATTAGTTTTAGCCTATTAATTGGCACTCAAACCATTAACCTTTGGATGCAGGCAGCGCCGTTGGTTATTTATTTTTTTGCTCTACTTCCTCTGTTGATACTAATTCCCGGTATCATCAAAAACCAGGTTCGCACAACAATCTGGCTAGGTTTTGTATTACTACTTTACTTTGCTATTGCCACCTATAAAGTTAGTGCCCCAGAACCTTTAATACTTGACGTTGCAGAACTAGTATTAATTGTTATATTGTTCACAGCAGCGATGATAAATGCAAGACTGCGTCAAAAGAAGCAAAATTAAAGTCAATCCAATTCTTAAAAGGCCTGCAATGTGAGCGAACAAAAACCCGGAATAATACGTCGTCTTTTCAATATTATTGGCTCTTTTTTGAATGGTATTAGGCACCTTTTCAGTCTGCTTTTTTTGGTTATACTGGTATCTGCGATTTCTCAGATGTTCAGTCAAACCGTTCAACCTGTGCCGCAAGAGGGAGCGTTGGATATATCATTAAGTGGTCAGCTAGTAGACCAAAAGACTTACATAGATCCCATAGACCAACTTTTGTTGCAAGCCAATCAACAAAGCACTGAAATCCTGGTAAGGGACGTTATTGAAGCAATAGACACGGCGCGCACTGATAAACGTATTACGCACATCATATTGAAAACCGGTAATTTAGACGGTGGAGGACTGAGTAAATTACAAGAAATAGGCATAGCATTGAAACAGTTTAGTGCGACCGGCAAGCCGATTATTTCTATGGCCGACGGGTTCACTCAAAGCCAATATTTCCTTGCCGCTCATGCAGATGAAATTATGCTCAACCCTCTAGGCTCTGTCATGCTCACCGGTTTAGATTCTTACCGCAGCTACTTTAAAGATGCTTTAGATCAACTCAAAATTACGATGAATATCTTTCGAGTTGGCGATTACAAAAGTGCGGTAGAACCATTGATAAGAAATAACATGTCGCCTCAAGTTAAAGAAGAGGCACGCGTTTTATTGGGTGATCTGTGGCAAGTTTATACCAATGAAGTAGAGTCGCTGAGAAAGCTCAACGCAGGATCAATAAATAATTATGCAAATAATCTACCTAAACTTCTGGCAGCTAAGCAAGGTGATACGGCGGCGCTTGCTAAGTCTGTGGGCCTTGTAGACACCATCGCTGATCGCAGTGCTATGCGGGAGTATCTAGTTGCCAATATAGCCGGCCAAGATGAGCATTTTAATAGCATTGATATGAATAGTTACTTGATTAACACCAGACTTGTTGCTCAAAGCAAAGTAGCTAAAAAGGATAGCGTTGCGGTAGTTGTGGCAAGCGGGCCAATCATGGATGGTCAACAGCCAGAGGGAAATATTGGTGGCGATACGCTAGCGGAAATTTTCTCATCACTTGGCGACGAGGAACAGATTAAATCTGTAGTTCTGCGCATTGACAGTGGTGGTGGTAGCGCCTTTGCATCTGAGATTATTCGTGAGGCAATAACTGATCTTCAAGGAAAAAACATTCCAGTTGTAGTCTCTATGGGGAGCGTTGCAGCCTCTGGAGGTTATTGGATAGCCGCAGATGCGGACCACATTATAGCTATGCCATCCACTATAACTGGATCAATTGGCGTTTTTGGTATTATTCCTACTATTGATAAATCTCTAGCGGCACTGGGGGTTTATTCGGACGGAGTAGGAACAACCAAAAGCGCAGGTATGTGGGCAATAGATAGGCCATTATCCGAGCAAACCAAAACTGTTGTGCAAATGGGTGTAGACAATATTTATGATCAGTTTGTCACCTTGGTTGCTGAGGGTCGAGATTCTACGCCTGAAGATGTTCACAGCATAGCCCAAGGCCAAGTTTGGAGTGGCAACCAAGCCCTTGAGAATGGGCTTATCGATGAACTTGGCGATCTCAATGCCGCTATTGAGGTAGCCGCCGATCTGGCCAATTTAGATGATTACCGGATTGATTACATACGCAAAGAAATGAGTCCAATCGAGCTACTACTTACACAGCTAAACACCAACGCGAGGCACTATGCTAGAAAGCTTGGTCTTAGTGGTGAGATTGAATCAATATCGAAAAACAATCTTCAATTTTATATCAACAAGATAACCGCACCTTTAACGAGAATAGAACAACTCAATGATCCTAGAGGAATCTATCTGTTCTGCGAGAAATGCGCAATCTGATATTTTTATTCTAACACCCTCTAATTAGTGGCAATCTGGGATTAAACAGACAGTGTCGCCTTCACAAAAGGCATGGTTAGGCGCCGCTGTTCTTGAAGAGATGCTTCATCCAGAGTATCTAGCGCAGACATTAAAGTATGGGTATCTCTAGGCAAACGATTCAACAAAAAAATAGCTACGTCATCTGATAAATAAAGGCCTCTTCGATTGCAGCGGTATTGTAAAAGACGGCGTTGATCAGCGTCATTGAAATTGGGTAAATGTAAGGCCACTCCCGACTTCAATCGCGAAGAAAGATCTGCCAATTCAATGTTTAGCTGATCTACGGTTTGGTGAGAGGCAATAACTAGTCGACTACCTTTATCTCGACAATTATTGAATAAATTAAATAATGCAAGCTGCCAATTATTGTCGTTCGCGACAATGTCAAAGTCATCTACACAGACCATCGGTGATGACTCAAGACCATCCAAAACGTCTCGAGGAGAATAACTAAACAACTCTTTTAGAGGCAAATAAATCGCCTCAGAATTTTTCCCCAAAACGCGTACCTGGCAAATAGCCTGAAGTAAATGAGATAATCCTGTCCCACTACTTCCAGATAAAAAAGCAAATTTACGCATCTCATCTTGAAGCAAAAATGTTGCCATGTGCTGAGGTGTTCCATTAGGTGCGTAAAAGTTTTCGAAGGTAGCCTGATCATCCAAGGTTATCGCCAAACTTAGTTGCTGATGTGTTGTCATTTTACTAACCAATCAAATATAAGATACTGGGAGTCTTTGCGCCACTCCCCTGTTGTACTACGGAAATATTCGCTGCGTTGAAGTGCTTGATGGAGTAATTCGGCACCACCCTCTGCGGCTACTGACACAATAACCTGAGGGCCTTGCACTGAAAAAAGCTCTGCCGACTTCACGAGGTCTAGCTTTTCCAGCTGTCCAAAAACTCTCCGATAATCTTCATAGGAATCTATGCCATTAACCTTTAACAATAGCGCATTACTGTTAATTCTTGGCAGATAACTAAATGATGAGGTCAAACCATTAAGTAATCCATCCATCTGACTCTCAATCCATAGAGAACCTTTTTGCACGGCAAAATCACCAGATTGCCTACTCCCAGCTGCTTGATATAACCAAGCACCCCGAATATCACCAGAGGATGCCCGATAAAAACGTAACGCAATCCAGCCATCAGTTATGTATCTCTGAGAGGCTAAATCTATTAAATCAGCATCTAAACTCCACGCCTCGTCAATAGTTAAGGCTAGCTGATCCTGCAGATCATATGTCGGTAAAATATAGGGTATCCCACGGTTTGCCATAATAGCATCTATATTTTGCACAATCTCACCATCACCTGATGACTGAATCTCATTATTAAGAGCTTCTTCACCCAAAAACTCCCTCCCTAAAGCGCTGTCATCCTTAATGATCCAAAATAAAAATTTTGGCCTATTGGACGGCAATACAGGCAACTGCATCTGCCGCACAAGTTGGTCGATTGCAATTTTCGAGAAATTGACATTTAAACCAACCTCAGCATCAACATCAGGATCAGACAATAATAAAGAGTCTCTAGATAAATCTTGAAAGCTTAAAGCATCGACATACACTTCAGCATTTTGCAGTAACGGATTTACTTCACTTGACGTTACCATCAAACTATTGCCGGTTAACTTTACCAATACATTGCTCAAGGCAACCTTTATACCTTCACGCTTAGATTTTTCCGACTGGTCCGCAATAGCAACTGTGCTCTCATAAAGGCCTTTGACCTCCTCAGCAAGAACAACCGAGCCATAACAGCATAGTATGATGATCAGAATGGGACGAAACATTAGAACTCCGTATTATTAACTACATTGTAACAGTGGTTGATCAAAATAAGAGCCGAACATAAAAATATCGTTTTTTCTCGATAACAGCAATTAAAAATAGCGCCAGTTTAATAGCCGCGCTAAAATACTCGCTTTATTACAGGATGCTCCCCATGAACGAAAACAAACCATCGTTAAGTTATAAAGATGCTGGCGTTGACATAGATGCAGGCAATGCGCTGATTGAAAAAATTAAGGGAGCGGCAAAACGAACTCGGCGCCCAGAAGTGATGGCGGGATTGGGTGGATTTGGTGCTATGTTTGAATTACCCTCTGGCTATAAAGCACCGGTTCTTGTCTCGGGTACAGATGGGGTCGGCACAAAACTTCGCCTTGCCCTAGATCATCAAAGACACGATACCGTAGGTATTGATCTTGTGGCAATGTGTGTCAATGATCTTATAGTGTGTGGTGCTGAGCCCCTATTTTTTCTTGATTACTACGCCACAGGAAAACTTGATGTCGACACCGCGGCGGCGGTGGTAAGTGGCATTGCTGATGGCTGTGATCTTTCCGGTTGCTCTCTTATCGGTGGTGAAACCGCTGAAATGCCCGGCATGTATGAAGATCAAGACTATGATCTTGCTGGTTTCTGTGTTGGTATTGCTGAAAAAGCTGATCTTATCGACGGCAGTAAAGTTAGTACTGATGATGTCCTCATTGGTCTTGCCTCAAGTGGCCCACATTCCAATGGTTATTCTCTAATACGAAAGGTCCTTGAAGTTACAAAAACCAACCCAGTCAGCACTGAAATTGATGGTGTTGCGCTCATTGATTTGCTCATGGCACCGACTAAAATTTATGTAAAGTCACTACTAGCTCTTATCGCCGAGCTCCCAGTACATGCACTTGCTCACATTACCGGCGGAGGTCTTCTAGAAAATATTCCAAGAGTCTTGCCGAACAATGCTAAAGCTGTCATTGATACCAACGCATGGCAGCGCCCAGCGATATTTAATTGGTTGCAGCAAGGCGGTAATATTAATGAACACGAGATGCATAGAACGCTCAATTGCGGTGTGGGAATGGTTATTTGTGTCCCTGCTAGCGTAGCCCAAGATGCTCTGAAAAGTTTGGCTGCGCACGGCGAAACTGCCTTTATACTTGGGGAAATACAGACTATGTCCGCGGGGGATGAACAGGTTCAATTACTTGGACTTAAAGAGTGATTTCAAACCAAGAAAAAAAAGCTGACATTGTTATCCTTATTTCTGGTGGAGGTTCTAACCTGCAATCATTTATTGATGCCTGCAATAGAGGTGTATTAGACGGGCGTATCGCCGCAGTAATAAGTAATAAGGCCAACGTTAAGGGCCTAGAACGGGCAAAAATAGCCAATATACCCAGTTTCATTGTTGATCATAATACATTTCCAACAAGAGACGCATTTGATCTAGAGCTTGCTACAGTTGTTAATATGTTTAAACCTGATTTAGTCATTTTAGCCGGATTTATGCGTATCCTTACAGCCAGTTTTGTTAATCAATATGTAGGTAGAATGATCAATATCCATCCTTCTGTGCTGCCGGCATATCCGGGTCTTAATACCCATCAGCGGGCAATCGATGCCAAAGATACTATAGCGGGAGCAACCGTTCATTTTGTTACACCAGAGCTAGATGGTGGGCCACCCGTACTGCAGGCTACTGTTCCTATAGAAAAGCAGGACACAGCAGAGCTGCTTGGAGCTCGTGTCTTGAATGTTGAACATAAAATATATCCTATTGTTGCTCAATGGTTCTGCCAAGGTCGATTGACACTTCGCCATAATAAAGTCTTTCATGATGGTGTTGAAATCGACGAAAAAGGGCTTTTATTTAAAGATAAATGAACATTTAGTGACTTTAGCACTCTAATATCAAATGAATTTCAATGACTATTAAAATAAGGTAAAAATGTCCGGATATTCTTATAGTAAACGGCATTCGCATGCACACAAAAAATCCTGGGTATTTATACTAGGTGCCCTGCTTGTTAGTACTTTGGTTTACATTAGCCACAGCCAAGCTGAAACCGCCAAAACTAAGGCCTATGCTGCTGACTACACCGCTAACTATAATGGTATGGATATTGATCTACATCATCAGCTAGAGATGCTTCCGTCTGGCCAGTATCAAGAAACCTCAACCGCCAATAGTGTCTTTGGCAAAATAGCCGAAACAGCGGTCTTTGACATAGACGACCAAGGCAATATTGTGCCTGAAAAATATAGTTACAAGCGCTCAATTTTGGGGGTTTCAAATCATGAAAAACAATTTTTCAACTGGAGTGGTAATCAACTTACTTATGAAAAAAATAAAAAATCGTCCGAGGTTCTGCTAACTGCCGGCACGCTTGATATGATGACTCATAAATTGCAGTTACGCCGCGACTTAGCCGCAGGGAGAACACAACTTTCTTACTCTGTTATGGCAAGAAAAAAGACTAAAACCTATGATTATGAGATTATTGGAAAAGAGATTTTAACCACATCCTTAGGCCCACTAAATACAACTAAATTACGCCGGGTTGTTAAAGCCGGTAAGAAACGCGAAACTACCATCTGGTTGGCTGATGATTGGGAATATTTAATCGTTAAACTTTCTCATCAAGACGATGGAGAAAGTCATCAGCTGAAAATTAGCCAAGGACATATTAATGGTAAAAATATAGTGCCTTTATCAAAGCCCATAGGGGATAAACTATGACTGCACAGAAAACATCCGATAGTAAGAGCAGATTAATGTTGGGAGTTGGTACCCTGGCATCTATTATCGGTATAGGAGGTATCTTATACCAAAGTCAAAAAAGCGAGCTTCTAGATCAACAGCTAATGTCTATACCTCAGCAAGAGTTGCAGCCTGCCATCATAGAACCAAGCGTACCTGAGGCAGTTATTCCTGAACCTTTTGAGAATAGTGTTACCAGCGAGGTACAGGCGAAAAAACAGACTTTGCTACCAAAACTGAATCAAAGTGATGATTTTGTCAGGCAGCGTCTCTTAATAATGAGTGGCAACAAGAACCTTCAAACCTGGCTGATGACTGATGACTTGCTGCGTCGGGCTGCAAGCTACCTTGATGGTTTGGCTCGCGGAGTAATACTCGGTAAGATTTTCCCACTGAGTGAAACAAAGGGTCAATTTGCCACCCATCGGGATGATAATACAATTTGGATGAACGCTGGTAACTACGAACGCTACAACGCAACAGTGGTGACTATTCTTAGTATAGACATGCGCTTATTGGCTCAGATGTTTCACTTTTCAAGACCACTATTAGAAAAAGCTTTCTCTGAATTAGGCTACCAGCCGCGTCAGATGGATGGCATTATTCTTACTGGCTTAGATAATATTTTAGCGGCGCCGGTAATTGTGCAGCCCATTGAATTGACCCGCGAATCAGTAGTCTATAGGTTTGCCGATCCATCACTGGAATCTCTTAGCCCGCTGCAAAAACAATTGATAAGGAGTGGTCCAGAAAATACACAAAGACTACAAAAACAGGCCTTGTTATTAAAAAACACCTTACTTGACCCTAATTCCGAAGATTGAGTAAGGTGCTTAGATAAACCCTATTGCTTAGGTTTTTGGCAAAGTAACACCTGTTTGACCCTGGTATTTGCCGCCACGATCCGCGTAAGAGGTCGCGCACACTTCATCGGACTCAAAGAACAACATCTGAGCAACTCCCTCGTTGGCATATATCTTTGCCGGCAAATTGGTAGTATTTGAGAATTCTAAGGTCACATGGCCCTCCCATTCTGGCTCAAGGGGCGTCACATTTACAATAATACCGCAACGCGCATAGGTTGATTTACCCAAACATATGGTCAATACGGACCGAGGTATTTTGAAATACTCAACCGTTCTTGCTAATGCAAACGAATTTGGCGGAATAATGCAAAATTCCCCTGAAACATCAACAAAAGAATCATTATCAAAGTTTTTTGGATCCACTGTTTTAGAGTGAATATTTGTAAATATCTTAAACTCATTAGCACAGCGCACATCGTATCCATAACTTGAGGTGCCATAAGAAATAACCCTCTCTTCGCCGACGTAACGAACTTGGCCTGACTCAAATGGCGAGATCATTTGTTGCTTCTGTGCCATGCGGCGTATCCAATTATCTGATTTAATACTCATGAATATCTATCTCTCGGTAAGGCCATGGCGCGTGGCTCAAAAAGGCCAGCTTCTAAACGCAGACGCTATGATACTGATTTACAATGTTTCAGCAAGGCTAAGTCCTGTTTGATAAGAATCACTCAAACACAATGGTGGGACCTTCCCCAGATTTAGTCAATGCAAGGGTCGACATTATGCTATCTGCAATATTTCGGTACTGCTCGCCGACGTAGGAATCACCAAAGGCGACAACTGCTGGAATGCCTAAGTCGCCTTGAACCCTGATACCCGCATCTAAGGCCAAGCTTCCTAATAACTGAGTCTGATACTCTGCGGCGATCTTAGTACCACCGCCATCACCAAAAATATGTTCGTGATGCCCACATTGACTGCAAACATGAACCGCCATATTCTCAACGATGCCCAAAACCGGAATGTTCACCTTTAAAAACATCTCAATGCCTTTTTTAGCATCGAGTAAAGCGATATCTTGAGGTGTCGTCACAATAACAGCACCGGCAACCTGAGCCTTTTGCGCAAGTGTTAACTGAATATCCCCTGTCCCCGGTGGCATATCAACGATAAGCACATCAAGCTCTTCCCAGGCAGTTTGCTGGAGCAATTGCTGAAGAGCACCAGCTGCCATTGGGCCTCTCCATGCCATAGGCGTTTTCTCAGTCACCATATAAGCCATAGACATGGTTTTGATACCATGAGCAACAACCGGTTTAAAATACTTTTCATTCACCGCCTCAGGACGAGTACCCTTATCAACACCGAGCATAAGTGCTATGCTGGGTCCATAGATATCTGCATCCAATAGCCCTACACGCTGACCTCGACTATGCAGAGCTAAGGCAACATTGACTGCGGTTGTAGACTTACCTACTCCTCCTTTCCCAGAGGCAATTGCAATAATATTTTTCACATTGGTTAACACTTATCAACTCCCAGTTTATGTGATTTTAAAAAACTTTATGAAAAGCTTCTGCATTGTGCATCATAGCCAATGAAAACTGAGCATAAAATCGCTATACTGCCGCTTCAATAACTATTGCTTAAAAGACTTAAAAATGTCCGAAAAACGACAAATACTCGTTACTAATGCCTTACCCTATGCAAACGCTGCTTTGCACCTTGGGCATATCCTTGAGTACACTCAAACAGATGTCTGGGTTCGCTTCCAAAAGATGCGAGGACATGAATGTTACTACGTTTCCGCCGACGATGCTCATGGCACAGCGATCATGCTCAAAGCAGATGAAAAAGGCATTACCGCTGAGCAACATATTAGTGAGATGCGAAGTCTGCATGAGGCTGACTTTAAGGATTTTTTAATCGGAGTGGATAGTTATCACACCACTCATTCAGAAGAAAATCGTATATTTTCTGAGCTAATATATAATCGTCTTAAGGCCAACGGCCACATCGCGCAGCGTTCTATTACTCAAGCTTTTGATCCTGAAAAAGAACTTTTTTTGGCCGATCGATACGTCAAAGGTACCTGCCCAAAATGTAAGGCAGCGGATCAGTATGGCGACAACTGCGAAGCCTGTGGCGCAACCTATTCGCCGGTTGATCTAATCAATCCAGTATCGGTTATCTCTGGCGCAACGCCAATAGAAAAAGAGTCTGTACATTACTTTTTCAAACTGCCTGAATTTACCGATTTTTTAAAGGAGTGGGTAGCTACAGATAGCGTGCAAAAAGAAGTGGCAAATAAACTCGGTGAATGGCTCGACGGAGGCCTTCAAGAGTGGGACATCAGTCGCGATGCACCCTATTTCGGTTTTGAAATTCCTGATGCGCCAGGTAAGTATTTCTACGTTTGGCTAGATGCTCCCATTGGTTATATGGCAAGTTTCAAGCATCTTTGTGATCTGAAAGGGATCGACTTTGATCATTACTGGAAAAAGAATAGCACCACAGAACTTTACCATTTTATTGGTAAAGATATAGTTAACTTTCATGCGCTGTTTTGGCCTGCAATGTTGAAAAGTGCTGAATATCGCACCCCCACAAAAGTCTGCGTACACGGTTTTGTAACAGTTAATGGTAAAAAGATGTCTAAATCTCGCGGCACCTTTATCAATGCTCGCTGTTATTTGGATCATCTTAACCCCGAGTATCTGCGCTATTACTATGCATCTAAGCTTTCTGGCTCAGTAGAGGACATAGACCTTAATCTTGAAGACTTTATTCAAAAAGTGAATAGTGACTTGGTCGGAAAAGTCATTAATATAGCCAGTCGATGCGCTAAATTTGTTACTAATGGTAACGATGGTGTCCTCTCAGAAAATATCGAAAATCCTGCGCTATGGAACCAAGTGAGCGGAGTGTCTACAACCGTTGCAGAGCACTATGAGAACCGCGACTATGGAAAAGCTATGCGCGAAATAATGGCTCAGGCTGATGCGGCCAATGAATATATTGCTGCAAAAGAACCATGGAAACTCAATAAGGATCCTGAGCAACAACAGAAGGTACAAGATATTTGTTCTCTAGGTATTAATCTCTTTAGAGTAATCCTAGCTATGCTCAAACCAGTATTACCAGCCACGGCAATCGCAGGAGAGGAATTTTTGAATGATACTTTGGCATGGAATAGTATTGATAAACCCCTTACTAATCATAGGATTAGTATATTTACGCCACTGATGAAGCGAATAGAGAAAGAGACGGTTGAAGCTATGGTTGAAGCTAGCAAAGAAGATCTTGAGACAATTACTAGCAATGTGGCGACAGGTCCATTGGCAGATGAACCCCTAGCTGATGAAATTTCTTTTGATGACTTTATCAAAGTAGATTTACGAGTTGCCAAAATAGTAGAAGCTGATCATGTCAAGGGGGCAGACAAATTATTGCGACTAACCTTGGATATGGGAGGAGAAATCCGACAGGTTTTCTCAGGAATAAAATCATCCTATGATCCAAAAAGCTTGGAAGGTCGGCTAACGGTGCTAGTTGCCAACTTAGCGCCGCGTAAAATGCGCTTTGGCATGTCTGAAGGCATGGTGCTAGCCGCCGCAGATGATCAAGGTATTTATTTACTCGAGCCAGATAGTGGTGCTAAACCTGGCCAAAGAGTCACCTAATAGACGGAGAGGATAGGTTGTCAATCTCCCGATAGATACTGCTTATGATGTATGCAAGCACTGTCACAGAGAGGTTAGTGAATACCGTTTTAAGCCGTTAATACCGCTCCTGGGTGCATTATTGACTTGGGTGGCCTTACAGGTAATTATCCTATGCAAGAAGTTGCCGTTATTTTGGTCAGCTCTATTCTGATCAATAATTATGTACTGGTTCAGTTTCTAGGACTATGCCCTTTTATGGGGGTTTCTAAGAAACTTGAATCAGCTATTGGTATGTCTGCGGCAACTACCTTTGTGCTAACCTTAACTGCTATGGTTAGCTACATTGTCAATAAGTTAATCTTGCTTCCTCTTGGCTTAACCTACCTCAGAACCATTGCATTCATTTTAGTTATTGCCGCAGTTGTGCAGTTCACTAAGCTGTTTGTGGAAAAAACCAGTCCACTCCTATACCGTGTTTTAGGCGTTTTTTTGCCTTTAATTACGACTAACTGTGCTGTCTTAGGAGTCGCACTACAGAATGCCAATAAAAACCTTAATTTTGTCCAATCCTCACTTTATGGTTTCGGCGCTGGTGTAGGCTTTTCATTGGTTTTAGTTTTTTTCTCAGCTATGCGCGAGCGACTAGCAACAGCGGATATACCTCAACCCTTTGAGGGCACAGCTATAGCAATGATCACGGCAGGACTAATGTCTTTGGCATTCATGGGTTTTAGTGGCCTTATCTAAATGATTAACTTACTACTAGATAATGTGGTGCTCGCGTCGCTCCTAGCATTGATCGGTCTGGGAGGCATGTTTGGGGGGCTCTTAGGCTATGCAGCTGAAAAATTCAAAATTAATAGTGATCCTGTTATTGATACTATTGATGAATTATTACCGCAAACGCAGTGTGGTCAATGTGGTTTCCCAGGATGCCGGCCCTATGCACAATCTATTGCTGATGGAGATGCCATTAACAAGTGCCCTCCAGGAGGCCAGACCACGATCAATGCTATTGCTAAACTACTTGATATTACAGCTGTGCCCTTAGATGAAGAGCACGGTCAGGAAGAACTCAGAACCATAGCTTATATTAGAGAAGATGAATGTATTGGTTGTACCAAATGTATCCAAGCCTGTCCGGTAGATGCTATTTTAGGGTCAGCTAAATTAATGCATACGGTCATTGAAAAGGAGTGTACTGGATGTGATTTATGCGTTGACCCCTGCCCTGTCGACTGTATAGACATGCTTCCCGTCAAGACCTCCATTGATACATGGTATTGGCCATCTCCAGAAAATATACCGCCTTCTACAACTTCTGCATATACCGAAGGTCATGCATCATGAGACATCTGTGGGAAACACCTGGTGGTGTCCATCCGCCGGATAATAAAGCGCAGTCACAGACGATGAGCATAGGCCAAGTTCCGCTCCCCAAAACACTGATTCTGCCTCTGAACTCAGCGTTTGACGAGGTAGCGAAAGCCTCTGTTAGGATTGGCGACAGAGTTCTCAAAGGACAAAAAATTGCTGACATACAGGGTAAACTTAGTGTCGCGGTGCATGCGTCGAGCTCTGGCTTTGTAACCTCTATTGAGCCGCGGACTATAGCTCACCCGTCAGGATTATCGACTCCCTGTATCGAGATCACCACCGATGGCGAGGACAGATGGATTGAATCTAAAACATATCCCCATTATCAACATATTGATCCCCCCAAACTATGTGACATTATTGCACAAGCGGGAATAGCAGGCATGGGAGGTGCTGGATTTCCCTCGGCAGTGAAATTGGCTATCGACGGTGAAAAATCTGTTGATACCTTAATTATTAATGCCACCGAGTGTGAGCCCTACATTACTGCCGATGACATGCTTATTCGTGAACGTGCCGCGGAAATCATCAAAGGTATCGATGTTATTAATTGCGCATTGAGTAAACCAAAGGCTGTCTTAATTGGTATTGAAAACAACAAACCAGATGCAATTAAAGCGCTACAAGAACATTGTAAAGGTACTCAAATAGAGGTAGTACCAGTCCCGACCAAGTATCCCTCGGGTGGCGAAAAGCAGCTTATTTATATTCTCACAGGAAAAGAACTACCAAGCGAAGCACTGCCTATAAACATTGGCATGATCTGTCTTAACATAGCTACCGTGTTTGCCATAAAACGCGCAGTCATTGATGGCCAACCGCTCATTTCACGAATTACCACGATAACCGGGCAGGCCTGTGATATAAATCGTAACTATGAGGTCTTAATAGGCACCTCAGTCGAGCATTTACTGAAACTCAATGGCTTTAATAGAGAACGCTGTAGTAGACTGATTGTAGGTGGCCCAATGATGGGATTTACCCTATCAAGCACGAATGTGCCTGTGACTAAAACAAGCACCTGTATTTTAGCTGTTAGTCATCAAGAAATGCCCGACAGTAGTCCTCCACAACCCTGCATTAGGTGCGGTTTATGTGCAGAAGTTTGTCCAGCGTCGCTACTGCCTCAGCAATTGTATTGGTATGCTAAGGCAGCAGATCATGAACGTCTGCAAGCACATCATCTGTTTGACTGTATAGAGTGCGGTGCCTGCTCCTATGTCTGCCCAAGTAAAATACCCTTAGTACAGCATTATCGAGGAAGTAAGGGTGACATACTTACTGCTCGTGCGGAAAAAACTATGGCCTCCAAGGCCAGAGAGCGTTTTGAATCTCGTGCTGTACGATTGGAAAAAATAGACAGTCAAAGAGAGACCAAGCGTGAATCGCGCAAGCTTACCTCAAATAATGCAGAGCAGCAGCGTGTCTCTGGAAAACCACCTTTAACCACCAGTGCAGAGGATATTATAAAGGCGGCACAATTGCGTGTTCAGACCAAAAAAATCTCGCCTGAGAAGCAAAAAGCCAAACTCGAACGCACCTTAATCGCTGCACAAATACGGCTAGAAGAAGCTCAGCAGCGCCTTGCAGATGTTCTTGAATCCGGGACAGTTGATCAACAAACTCAACACAAGGCCACTCTTGAAGGTGCCAAACAAAAGGTCGATAAAACTCAACAACGTCTTGCGAAGATTAAGCTCCAATGAACTATAAGCAGATCAGCTCACCGCAAATCCACAAACGACAGAGCACTGATAGAATAATGCAGCTGGTACTTATAGCCACCTTGCCCGGAGCTCTTATTCTTAGCTATCAATTTGGTTGGGGTGTACTGCTAAATCTCTTTATCTCAACGTTAACCTGCATTGTTACCGAAGCACTGGTACTCAAGCTACGGCATAGACCTATTAATATTCATCTAGGTGATTACAGTGCAGTAGTTACCGCCGTACTTTTAGGGTTAGCGCTACCGCCCCTAGTGCCATGGTGGGTAGTAGTAACAGCCGCAATATTTTCCATCCTCATAGCTAAACAGTTATATGGTGGATTAGGATCAAACCCTTTTAATCCAGCCATGGTTGGCTATGTAGTGGTTTTAATATCCTTTCCGGTAGAGATGACAACCTGGGTAACGCCCATAAGTTTGCTGCCTCAAGGAGTGAGCCACCCGGGACTTTGGGACTCTGGCATGATTGTATTTGCTGGGTCAGTCCCCATTGATGGCATTACCGGAGCCACACCACTAGATCTTTTTAAACACAGTAAAGGTCTTATGGTGGAGCAAATTTATAACAGCAACAGGCTATTTGACAACGCAAGTATTGCAGGGGTCGGTTGGGAGTGGGCTAATGTTGCATTTCTAATCGGCGGCTTAGCACTTCTCAAAGCGCGAATTTTTACCTGGCATGGCCCGGTTGGAATGCTCGGTAGTTTAACGCTGATGTCCATGCTTTTTTGGGATGCCGGTAGCTCTTCGAGCCCTGGTTCTCCATTGATGCACCTGTTCAGCGGTGCATCAATGCTCGGTGCTTTTTTTATTATTACAGATCCAGTTTCGTCCGCTACAAGCAACCGTGGCCGACTAATTTATGGCGCCTTAATTGGCTTGTTAATATATATTATTCGCGCGTGGGGTAGTTATCCAGATGCAGTAGCATTCGCCGTATTACTAGGTAATTTCGCCGCTCCCTTTATTGACAACTACACCCTACCTCGCACCTATGGCCACAGTCAGAGACGCAGAGCAACTGCTAAAGAGACAGATAAAAATGTTTAAAGCAATCACGAAAAATGCCATAGGTCTCGCCTTATTTGCCTCTATAAGTGCAGTACTGTTGTCAATGGTCAATCGTTTAACGGAAGATAAAATCGCCTATTCAGAACGCTTATTTGCACAAAAAGCGCTTTTGGAAATAGTCCCTAAAGATCTTCACGATAATGATCTTTTATTGGATATTCAGCCCATACCTAAGCGTTTTTGGCCACTATTGGGCCTCAAAAAAGAGCAATTTATTCATATTGCACGACGTAATGAAAAGCCGATAGCGGCGATCATTCCTTCTGTTACTCCAAACGGCTACAGTGGCAGTATCTCCATGCTAGTAGGTATTAATGCTAATAGCACTATTATCGGAGTACGAGTAGTAGAGCACCGTGAGACACCTGGACTGGGTGATAAAATTGAGCTTCGACGAAGTCCGTGGATTTTGAGTTTCAATGGACGATCACTTAAAAACACATCAAACTCAGCATGGGCTGTTAAAAAGCACGGCGGCGATTTTGATCAATTTACTGGAGCAACGATAACGCCCCGCGCTGTCATAAATCAACTAGTTAGTACATTGACATATTTTGAGCAAGATAATGCGCGCATATTTTCAGCAACGTCAGCTATAGGCGTCTCGGAGAACAAATGATGGGTAAGATGATTCTTAAACAAATTACTCATAATGGACTTTGGTACAATAATCCTGCCTTGGTGCAGTTACTTGGGTTGTGCCCGCTACTAGCGGTTACATCTACCGTTGTAAACGCTCTTGGCTTAGGCCTAGCAACTCTACTCGTGCTGATTGGCTCAAACATCATTGTATCCCTCATTCGTCAGCACGTCAGTGATGCTGTGCGATTGCCGGTTTTCATAATGATTATTGCAACATTTGTTACCATTACAGAATTGTTAATGAAGGCTTATACCTTTGATTTATATCAAATTTTGGGTATTTTCGTCCCGCTGATTGTTACTAATTGTGCAATCCTAGGTCGCGCAGAAGCTTTTGCTAGCAAAAACACCTTAGGTTTGGCCGCGCTAGACGGATTGATGATGGGACTTGGATTTTTGTTGGTACTATTGGTTCTAGGGGCGAGTCGCGAACTGCTGGGCCAAGGCTCACTCTTTAGAGATATGCACCTATTGTTTGGACCCGCGGCAGAAGCATGGCTTATTCAACCCTTTGGCAATGACTATAGCTTTTTAGTCTTTGTTTTGCCCCCAGGAGCGTTCATTGTCACTGGCTTTCTCATTGCGCTGAAAAATAGTATCGATCAAAACAAAAATAACCGTGATAAAAGAGAACGTGGCCAACCGGTTAAAGGAATAAAAAGAGTACGCACAACAGGATACATTCGCTAGAGTTGTAAACTAATTGAATAGTCGTACCAAGAGGATCACTGGGTATCTTGCAGATCTTTATCAAATAACCTATCAAGATCCCTAAACGCCTTAAACTCCAGATAGTTATTACTTGGATCTCGAACAAACAATGTCGCCTGCTCACCCGGTTGACCTTCAAAACGAAGGTAAGGCTTGATCACAAAATCCACCCTTGCTGAAGTTAACCGAGCAACGAAGTGTTCGTAGGCTGTCCAGTCTAGTATTGCGCCGAAATGCGATGCCGGCACTGCATGGCCGTCTACACTATTGGTTGCAGTGGCCGGATGATCTTGTGGATCAACCAAATGGGCGACTAACTGGTGTCCAAAAAAATTAAAATCAATCCAACGAGTCGATTCTCGACCGGTTGAACACCCAAGAACGTCGACATAAAACGAACGTGCTTTTTCTAAGTCGGTAACGGGAAATGCCAGATGAAAGAGAGGCTGTAGGGGCATAGTTAGACTTATGACCTTTGAAGTACTATATAGACACAAAAAGGAGACGACCCAAAAAACACTTGAAGCGATTTCTAGGCCGAATCCTCACTAGGACATCTACGTCTATGGCATTCTGTAGAGAGCGCAAATTTTATTGCCAGAAGGGTCACGAAGATATGCTAAATACATACTTACACCGCCTCCTTCGCGAATACCTGGGGCATCTTCACAAGCTGTGCCACCATTGGCAATACCAGCTGCATGCCATGCATCCGCAGCTTCTGGTCCGTCAACTGCAAAGCCCATAGTGCTCCCGTTACCATGACTTGCTGACTCTCCGTTAATCGGTTTTGTTAGTAAAAAAACACCGCCATCAGAGACGTATACGCAACGTCCTTTCGGATCTACAAAACCAGGTCTGTGACCGATGGCACCCAAGGTAGCATCATAGAATTTCTTGGCTTCTTCAATATCATTGGCCCCTAGCATGACGTGACTAAACATAGTGCTTCCTTTTAATAAAAGTTATTTAAATTATGCCAGCATAATACGGTTACGAAAAACAAACTGCAACCGCAGATAAACTAGGATAAAAAAAGGGTACCCTCGCTTATCAAGACGCAATTACCTGCAATCCAAACACCGGTGACAGACCCACCCTGCTTTTCAGTACGTCCAAATAATTCGCTTGGTCGACCCATTTCTATACCCTGAGAAATGCACCAGCTGTATGTGTTGCTCGATGCGTTGTCATAATGACTTAGTAACGCTATCAGTGCGCAATTGGCACTGCCAGTAGCAGCATCCTCAGGTACACCATCTAATGGTGCAAACATTCGCACTCGTAAATCAACGTCATTAGATCCCCGCCAATACAGATGAATATCTGGAGAAACTCCACTGCGCAGCAAAGCACTTAGCCGATCTACATTGATCTTTGCTTGCTGTAAGGCTTGTAAAGAAGCTATCTCTACAAATAAAAATTCAAGACCCACGGAAGCCTCTTGGGGCTCATGAGTTTCAGTAATAATGTCTGTTGCCGATAGATTTAGGATAGCGGCTATAACTTCTGCCGAAACCGTTTGACCTATCCAAAGGGTATCTGGCGCCTTTAATTCACAGCGAATAAAACCATTGTCATCTCGATCAATTGCAATGGCAACCGATCCAGCTATCTCCTCAAAAACCACTTCCATAGGGCCATCGAAACGTCCAAACTGTTCAGTTTCGGCAAGAACAAAAGCAGTACCTATATTGGGATGGCCCGCAAAGGGAATTTCTCTTGTAGGGGTAAATATACGTACTTGTCTGGTATGGCCATACTTAGCCGGAAGCACAAACGTTGTCTCTGAAAAATTGAATTCTCGAGCAATATTTTGCATCTGTTGGTCGCTCAATCCTTGGGCATCGGGAACCACTGCCAGTGGATTACCAGAGAACATCTGATCAGTAAAAACATCGCAAATAAAGTATTGATAGTGCATATGGTTGTTCAAGGAAAAATTAATTATCACGACAAATAAAACGGCTAGCGCTAATCAAACTAATCACAATGACAAAGTTGCATTGCCGCGATTGTTGACCATTAGGCAATGACATTTACTCACTAACTAATTTAGGCAAGCCTACGATTCTTTCGAAAAATTGCGGAGTTAGCGCCATGCTCTGAACACTCAACCTCTTCGACCCAGCATCTACCATCTGTAAGCACTTTGACCACTTCAGTTGCGAAATAATATGCATGCTCAGCAAACTTTTCTACGCCTACGCCATCCAGCACAACAATATCGATTACTCCCTTATCTTCCAATGCTCGAAAATCTTCCATACAAGGCTCTTCCTTATCAAGAACAACTTTATGGTCGAAAGTGCCTTCTAAAACAACTTTGAGAGGCTCCAGGGCACCAAAATCCACCACCCAATTACGTTCATCCAGTGAGTTGCATCCGAAGGTAAATTTGAACGCTAAAGAATAACCATGAAGGAATCTACAATGGGATTTTGCTTTGGGTTGCCGAAAGCAAGCGGTTAAACCGATATCATGCCCATACCGTTTAGTAGAAAAATATGCCACTGTCTATTCCATTTTTGTTGTCGTACATGTCAAATGATTGCCCTATATTTCAGAACTTAAAAAACCTGATTAATGGTTTCCCCAAAACGCTTGTCCCAAAAACCTCTTTGGAAATTAGATTTTAGGTGGACCGCCGGCACCGGTTATCCAACCAACAGACCCCTAAACCAGATCACCGCAAACGTTAGCGTTTGCGGTTTTTCTACCAAAGAACCGATCTAGCTCCTTATTATACCAAATTTAACAGAATAACGGACCGACAGAGCTAACTCTTCAGTTTAAAGGTCACCCACCTCAAAAGGATCAATGTTAACAAGACAATTCACACCGATTCAATCGAGAGTAATAGGATTAAAACACGAACATGCTGTCTCGCATGCTTTACAACGCAATTTTGACGGATTCATGCAATACATTTCATCTCCACCGAGACTCCACCTATTTTTCGATGAAAATCATAAAAAATAAACTAAGGAAACATAGCTCTATTTAAAAAATTACAAAATGTACGCCCTAGTGATGTTAACAAATTTTAATTAACTAACTACAAAGATCAGTTTTTCCACGTAAAAGACTTTTCTATCACCAAGGAAGTTGCTCTAAATCAAGATTCCCTCCGCTGAGAATAATCGCTACACGCTTGTCTTTAAACACGTCGGCATGGTCCATCATCACAGCCAATGGAACTGCAGCTGAAGGTTCCACCACCATCTTAAGACGACTCCAAATTAATTTCATGGACTCAATAATACGAGCCTCGGAGGTGAGGAAAATATCATCCACATGCTCACTAATAAGGGCAAAGTTTCGGACACCCAGGGTTCCTCGCAATCCATCAGCGATAGTCTTTGGCACATAGGTTGAAATACGTTCACCACGCTTGAACCCCTCGAAGGCATCAGCAGCCATCTCTGGCTCAGCACCATAAACTTTTGTTATCGCCCCAGCAGAGGATTGTTTTACCACCAATGCTGAGCCACTCAATAAACCACCACCGCCCACCGGTGCCATGAGAATATCCATCGGAGAGTCAACCTGCTGCAACATCTCCAAGGCGGCAGTTCCCTGACCGGCAATAATCGAATCCTGGTCATAGGGATGCACCAAGGTAGTGCCCTGCTCGGCTATAATATCTGCTACAGAAGCCTCTCTTGCTGCCATAGTAGCCTTGCAGAACTGCACTGTTGCCCCGTAGCTTGCCACTGCATCTTTCTTCGCTTGGGGTGCATTTTCAGGCATTACCACGGTACAGGGAGCATTGCAAAGCGCCGCCGCCCACGCCAGGGCAGCACCGTGGTTACCAGAAGAATGGGTAACAACTCCCCTCTCAAGTTCACTAGAATCCATAGAAAACACGGCATTACAGGCGCCCCGCGCCTTAAAAGCACCGACTTTTTGTAGATTATCTGCTTTAAAAAAAATCTCACAGCCTAAAAGCCGGTTGATTTGTGAGCTTTTCATCACCGGCGTGCAATGGATATGGGGGCTTATACGATCCCGTGCTTGACGAACGTCATCAATACTGAGCGGCATAAAAAGACCCCATTGGTACCATCATAATTTCCGTCCGGCATTAGCGGCAATGCGCATACGCAGAGCATTGAGCTTTATGAAGCCCTCAGCGTCTGCTTGATTGTAAGCACCGCCGTCATCATCAAAGGTAGCAATATTCTCATCGAACAAACTATCAGTTGCTGATTTTCGACCAACAACACTGACACTTCCCTTATACAATTTAACTCGTACATCACCATTTACTACATCTTGACTCTGGTCAATAGCCGTTTGTAACATAATCCGCTCAGGAGCCCACCAATAACCGTTATAAATTAGTTTGGCATAGCGGGGCATTAGCTCATCTTTGAGATGAGCTACCTCTCGATCAAGGGTAAGTGATTCAATAGCACGATGGGCTTTCATCATCACCGTACCCGCAGGCGTCTCATAGCATCCTCTAGATTTCATACCCACGTAACGATTTTCAACAATATCGAGTCGGCCAATTCCATTTGCTCCAGCTATTTTATTCAGATGCTCGATGACCGTAGCCGGTGACATTGATATGCCATCTATCGCAACAATATCACCCTTTTCATAGGTTATGGTTAGCATAGTAGGTTTATCTGGAGCATCCTCTGGTGCTACTGTCCATCGCCACATGTCATCTTCAGCTTCTGACCAAGGGTCCTCAAGATTACCGCCTTCATAGGAAATATGCAGTAAATTTGCATCCATAGAAAAAGGCGACTTCTTACCGCGTTTCATTTCAACAGCTATGTTGTGCGTTTCGCAGTATTCCATCAATTTGTCTCGCGAATTTAAATCCCACTCGCGCCAAGGTGCAATGACAGTAATGCCAGGCTTCAGCGCATAGGCTCCCAACTCAAATCTTACTTGATCATTACCTTTTCCGGTAGCGCCATGAGAGATGGCTTCTGCGCCAGTCTCATTGGCAATTTCAATCAGCCGCTTTGCGATCAATGGCCGCGCAATAGAAGTGCCTAATAGATATTCACCTTCATAAATGGTGTTAGCCCTAAACATAGGGAAAACATAATCTTTGGCATACTCTTCGCGCAGATCTTCAATGTAAATTTCTTTTACACCTAAGGCCTCAGCTTTTTCTCGAGCAGGCTCAACTTCTTCGCCTTGACCTATATCAGCAGTAAAAGTGACTACTTCGCAGTGATATTCCTCCTGCAACCATTTGACGATAACGGAGGTATCTAATCCTCCTGAATAAGCTAAAACAAC
>DNBN01000053.1:22395-22864 GCA_003491845.1 Porticoccaceae bacterium
CCTGAATAAGCTAAAACAACTTTGTTAACTGAGGGCACGTGATCAAAACCTTTACTTAGAAATTTGGACGCTAATGTTACCTGAACCTATGGTGGGATTCACTGTTTGTTCGCTAATAGCAATACATCTTGTTAATTAAGGGTGTCTCTGACGCATCAAAAAATCGGTATTTAAGCGAAAAAAACTTTTGCACTTCTTCGTTTTCTGGGAATGAGTAATAATGTCCCTTACTATCGCTGACTTCTGCCAATAGATTTTCACTTAAAGCAAGCTGACTGACAATGTTTCCAATCTCAGCGCAGCTCTCTGAATACAAACTTAACACGTTATAAGTATAGGATAAATTCGACTTTAGTGGGACACTCATGGTTGCAATAATAGCACCTCGATCAATACTTGGATCAGTAATAAAATGTAGTGTAGAGCCGATAAAAACATCGCCATTGAGCATCGCTCTGAACGTAGCCAT
>DNBN01000053.1:23123-23283 GCA_003491845.1 Porticoccaceae bacterium
ACCCCCCGATATACTGGTAACAAGCCCGAATGGAGATTAATAACGCCATATTTTGGCAAATCAATAATAGTTTGTGGCAGAATTAGCCCAAATCGAATAGACAATATTAAATCTGGTTCAGTCGCAGCAACCCTGGATAGAGCTTCTGGACTCTTGAGAT
>DNBN01000149.1:0-281 GCA_003491845.1 Porticoccaceae bacterium
CGATCTTTATCAATGAATTGAGAGCTGGTCTTTTTGGCCCGCTGGGCTTTGAAACACCTGAGATTATCGACGTTGAAATGCAGTATGTAGCGGTTTTAAAAGCTGAAAAAGAAGAGCGTGAAAGATTGCGTCTTGAGAAAGCAGCGGCAAGACGCAGAAAAGCAAAGACCAACAGGCGGTAGTGAAAGACTACATTGTCACCAGCCTAGCCAGCGAATCTTGGTGACTCAGAAGCCATCTCAAACGGCTTGAGCCGCAGCATAGCCCGATGCCCAAGCCCA
>DNBN01000149.1:545-4444 GCA_003491845.1 Porticoccaceae bacterium
GATGCCCAAGCCCACTGAAAGTTGTAACCTCCCAAATGACCAGTAACATCCAGTACTTCACCAACAAAGAATAAACCGGGCTGCGTTTTACAGGCCATGGTTTTAGAGGATATTTGATCTGTATCCACACCACAAAGCGTGACCTCAGCCGTACGGTAGCCCTCTGTACCCGAGGGTTTTAGTTGCCAATGAGAAAGGATATTCGCCAAACCTATTAAAACTGCATTGGGAATCTCCGCAATTGACACTTCACTGTATTGCGGCCAGTAGCGCTTTTGCAATGAATGGCTTAGACCTTTAGATAGATAGGGTGCTAACAGATTGCGCAACAAGCTTTTAGAGTGGCTCTGTTTCAAACGTAATAAGAGCTCTCTAGCGTCCTCATCGGGCAATAGGTTAATAGTGATGGGTTGCCCCGGTTGCCAGTAGCTGGACAACTGCAATGCTGCCGGGCCACTGATACCCCGGTGGGTGAACAACATGTTTTCTCTAAAGCTTGCATCTTTGACTGACATCTCAACATCTAAGGAGAGCCCAGAGTTCTCCACACTGATGTCTTTTACCCAATCACTGAAAGTAAAGGGCACCAAGGCCGGGGTTCGCGGTAACACCTTTAGACCAAATTGCTCAGCTATTTCATAACCAAATCCAGAGGCACCCAATGTGGGAATAGACAGCCCCCCAGACGCCACCACCAACGACTGACAGGAAATCCTATCCTTGCCCACAGTGATAACAAAACCACCACCCTGCTGCACCTGAATATCGCTGATCACTGTGTTCGTCTTAATCACCACACCGGCCGCATCGCACTCACTGAGCAACATGTTCAAAATATCTTTGGATGAGTTGTCACAAAATAATTCACCGTGGTTTTTCTCATGGAAGGGAATGCCGTGGCGCTGCACCAAATCAATAAATTGCCACTGGTCATAACGCTTGAGTGCAGAAATACAAAAATGTGGATTTTGAGAAAGGTAGTTTTCTGGAGTAATATCCAAATTAGTAAAATTACAGCCACCGCCACCCGACATAAGTATCTTTTTGCCCACTTTATTGCTGCTGTCCACTACCAGTACCGATCGACCCAGACGGCCTGCATTAAAAGCGCAAAATAAGCCGGCAGCTCCACCACCAATAACCACTACGTCAAAGGTTTTCATCCGAGATCCCCACTAAAAAGCTGCTGCCAACGCCGCTCAATCTCAGTGCGGCCAATAGACTCCAATGTATGGATATTTCTTTCCGGAATGTCTTCCGGCTGATTGAATTTTGACAGTGCATCCGCTACCATTTTTTCGCGCAACAGATGAATAATCGGATAAGGCGCCCGATTGCTATAGTGGCTGGCGCCATTGGAGGGTTCATCGGCAAAGAGATAGCGAGGATGGAAACTGGCCAATTGAACAATACCGTCCAAACCTGAGTCAGTAACGAGTTGCTCAGCGATGTCGACTAGATCAAGGTACTCATTAAAATCACCAAGCGCATTGGGAAAAACCAAAAGTGTGGTGGCTATATCAAGTGCCGAAGAACTCTGCAGAAGATCTAATTCAAGCAAAAAATCCGTGACCATATGATCTATCTGGTTTGATTGAGAAAGCGTAATTCTCAATGTATCAGACTGAACTACCGGGGCTGCAAAAGGGCATAAATTCAAGTCGACAACAAAGCAGTCCAGCCACTTTCGGACACGTTTCTCAACGGTATTAGCTACCTTATTAGCCATAAAATATTCTTTTCTGCCATATAAGCGGCAGGATACGCATTACACTGACATTGAACAAGCAATTAACAAAATCAGCCATTAGCAACATATCATAAACGAACAATTAAATAACATTGATAACTCAATTTTAAGCACATTTAATACGCTCTTAACAAGATGCAAAGAGACGATATCATTGCTCAAAAATAGAGTAAAAATCGCTTTGCATTAGGTTATTTTAGGAGTACATTGGCGCCAAATTTTGGGAGTCATTAACACCATGCCAGTTCGCACTGTCATCGCCATTTGGCCACTCTTTGCCGGGCTTTCGCTCATCGGCCTTGCTGTTGGTGTGCAGGGCAGTTTATTGGGTGTAAGGGCAGCACTAGAGGGCTTTGATGACCTACTAATTGGCTTGCTTATGTCCTGCTATTTTGCTGGATTTTTAGCTGGTTCACTACTAACACCGAAATTAATTCAACGGGTCGGCCACATCCGTATTTTTGCGGCACTGGCGGCTGTGGCATCGGTGACCATTTTAATTCACGCACTATTTGTCAATCCCTGGGCCTGGGCACTGATGCGACTACTCACCGGCTTTGCCTTCTCTACAATCTATGTTGTTTCAGAGAGCTGGTTAAATCAATCATCAACCAACGCGAACCGCGGTCAAATTTTGTCGATCTACACCACTATATTACTGGCAGGAATTTGTGCCGGCCAGTTTATGTTAAATGTTGCAGACCCTGCAGGGTTTACTTTATTTATTTTGATATCGGTGATGGTCAGTGTCGCGGCTGTGCCCATTTTACTATCAATTGTCACCACGCCACCTATCGAAGAAACAGAGCGAGTTACCATCAGCCATCTGTGGTATCGAACACGAGTGGGCGTAATTGCCATTATCGTCTCGCAGTGGGTATCCAGTATCCTATTTAGTATGGGGGCGGTTTATGCAACTAAGTTAGGATTCAGTGTTTTCGAGGTAGCTAATTTCATGGGTGCGATGATGGCCGGAGGGATGATTTTGCAATGGCCCTTAGGTAAACTTTCCGATTCAATTGATCGTCGCTGGGTTATCGGCTTTTCTAGCTTAACAGGCGTACTTATTGCGGTTGCGATCAGCTTGATGAATGAGTCCTCTGGGTGGCTTTATGGACTAGTATTTTTGTTTGGCGGCTGCTCTTTATCTCTTTATTCAATTGTGGTTGCGTTTACCAATGACCATCTTCGTCCCGCTGAAATTGTTCCCGCTAGCGGCACTATTATTTTAATAAGCGGACTTACCTCAATCACAGGACCCATTACTGCGGTATTTTGGCTACAACTATTTGGCTTAAAAAGTTTCTTTATATTAATTGCTGCCAGCCTTTTAGGCATGGGGATAATGAGCATATGGCGAGTCCTGACCATTCCAGCGCTTCCTGCAGAATACAAAGTACAAAGCACTTTACAGGCCGCAGCTGCACCGGTGGGAACTATTCTACATGCTGAGGATGAACCACTGTTAACCGAGAATTAGTTTTATCTAACATAACCAATCACTGATACAAAATGTGCTACTGATCCGGCCAAAACAAAAAAGTGCCACATACCATGGGCATGTTTAAAATGCCCAATTTTATCGGCTATGTAAAAACATATGCCCACCGTGTAGGCAGCGCCGCCAGCAACTAACCAATTAAAACCCACTGCATTGACTGCCTCTTTTAAACCATTAAAGTCTAATGCACAGGCCCATCCCATAGTCAAATAGATAACCAGCTGAATGACCTTAACACGCCGACCGGACAGAAAAACCTCACTTAAGATACCAACCAGGGCGAGACTCCAAATGATACTCATGATCCACCAACCGCTACCGTCTCTCATACTAACCAACATAAAAGGTGTGTAAGTACCTGCTATCAACAAATATATTGCTATATGGTCAAACAGTTGAAAAAGTCTCTTGAGCTTAACGGCTCTAAAGCTATGATAGAGCGTCGACATGGTATAAAGTAAAACCAAGGATAAGCCAAAAATACTAAAGCTAGCAATTACCCAGGGATCTGACGTTTGGATGCCAACCGTTAATAATGACCCTAATGCAATTAGCGCGAATGCTGTGCCTACTAGATGGCTTATGCTGTTTAGGCGTTCTCCGTAATACAAAGTTAATCTCCTGATATAGTTAGAGTACTACCTCAGA
>DNBN01000149.1:4702-8547 GCA_003491845.1 Porticoccaceae bacterium
AGAGTACTACCTCAGACTGCTCATCATTTATATCAACCGATCTCATATGTGCGATCATGCGATCAAGCATCAATGGAAGTACAGCATCGGGAACATTATGAGCCATTCCCGGAAACAAAACCAATTCAGCATTACTGATAAGTTCGGCTGTATGCTCTCCATGCTGGGGTGGTATAAGGCCATCGTCTTGTCCATGAATTACCAGTGTCTTTGCCGAAATGGTTCTAACCTCATCTGAACGGTCGCCAGTTTTAAAGATAGCCATTAACTGCCGTGGCATTGAGTCGGGATAAAAGCCACGATCACGCATCGCTTTACTATGTTCTGCTGCTGCATCACCAGACGCTAAAGTAGTAAGAGCAGTGGTCGCCTCCTTAGTTGGCGGCGGTAAGTGTTTCGCGCCTGTCGTGGACATTACAGAGATAAGGCTACGCACTCTTGATGGGTATTGAGCAGCCACACTTTGGGCGATCATTCCACCCATTGAAAATCCAATAACATGGGCGTCATCATAGTTAAGGGCATCCATAAGGCCAACTGCATCTGCAGACATATCATCTACGCTATAAGGAGCATTAACATTAAAACCCAGACTATCTTTTAACAGTTGCCACCACATCGTGGGCTGCCCCCAATCATTAAACCGGGTAGAGCCTCCAGTATCTCGATTATCAAAAATCAGCACGGAATACCCCGCCTGCTCCAACCCTCGAACCATATTGTCGCCATGCACTCTATTTGAGGCACCTAATCCCATAATCATTAATATCTTTGGATTTGAAAGTTCACCAATTTGTCGGTAGGCAATCTGGATATTGTTAACTGGAGCTATTTTGAGTGGATGCTGGGTAATGTAGTCAGAGGAAAATTCAGCATTGGCCAAGGTCGTAATTAAAAGTAAGGTTAAAACGCAGAGGGTCTTGTGCATGTAGATTCCTTTTCCTGCTGACCGACAGCAGTTTATAGTTTGTTGTTGAGCATTTAAGCACTGCTTTACACCATAATGATTAACTCTAATCTGCATTAGGTAATAAATCCATATCTAGGTATTGTAATTACGGACTGATCAGTCACTTGTATATGAGCCAGTCCGCTATTACGGTGCTGCGATTACTCGGCTATCGTGACTATCTTGACTATCTTGACTATCAATTTGGTGTTTTCATATCAAGTGAATCGCAAAATTACTGTGCGTCGTATAATCTCGTCAAAGCAAGCTGATTCTTATACAATCTTAAACAGGCAAAAGCCATGCAACTTAGTTGGTTCGATCATCATACATCGCATCTATCTGAGGGCTTCCCTTCGAATATGGTTTTACTTGATTGTGAAACAACTGGAGGTAATGCGACTCGAAACCGTATTATCGAGGTAGGATTATTAATTATCGAAGACGGAAAGCTCATGAAGCGTTGGCAGACTTTTGTTGATCCAGAAGCAATATTGCCACCTTTTATCCAAAAGATAACCGGCATTACCCCTGCAATGTTGGTTGGAGCGCCAGTTTTTATGGATGTCGCAGAACAGCTATTGCAACTAATCGATGGCCGCACATTGGTTGCTCACAATGCCAGATTTGACTACGGGTTTTTAAAAAATGAATTTGCTCGGGTAGGCATTACATACACCACTAAACCATTGTGTTCTGTTAAGTTTAGTCGAGCGCTGTACCCGCAATTCAATCGTCATGGCCTGTCCCACATTATCAAACGATTTGACTTAACAATAGAAAACCGTCATCGGGCGTTAGATGATGCGGAAATGATCTACCAGTTCTTTTTAAAGTCCTCAGCACTATTCTCTGTCGATGAAATTTCCGCAACTTGCAAACAACAGCAAAAGCGTCCAGCTCTGCCGATGAACCTACCGAGCAGCGAAATTGACAAATTGCCTCCCTGCGCCGGAGTCTACTATTTTTACGATAGCCAAAGCGTGCTGCTCTATGTAGGTAAAAGTGTGCACATTCGCAATCGGGTGATGAGCCACTTCAACCAAGATCATAAGAATCCAAAAGATTTACAGATGAGTGCCAAAATCGCCCATGTCGATTTCCATAAAACACCATCTGATTTTGGCGCCCAACTGCTGGAAAGCCAACAAATAAAAACGTTGAGTCCACTGTATAATCGTCGATTGCGCAAATTGAAAAAAATGTATCAGCTACGCTCCTATCTAAATAGTCAGGGTTATAGAAGATTAGAAATAGCATCGGTCGATGTAAGCGAAGGTATTGGTGAAGACAATATCGGTTTGTTCCGATCGCCTCGACAAGCAACGAAGAAAATCGAATCTCTGGCCGATGAGTTCTTTTTGTGTCATAAACTTTTGGGGCTCGAGCCCGCACCCAGCAAAAAAAACGCAAAGCCTTGCTTTAGAGCACAGCTAAATAGATGTCGTGGTGCATGTGTAGGGGAGGAGGATACCTCGCTTTATAACCAGCGTCTGGCATCAGCTTTGCAGGACTATCAGATTCAAATATGGCCTTACCCCGGACCCATATTGCTAGAGGAAAAAAACATAGATGAGGATGAGTACAGCACCATGCACCTCATCGATAACTGGCGCTATATTGCCAAGCTTCAGGACATCTCCCAGCTTTATGACTACGATCTTGCACCAACACAGCAATGGGGCGATATAAAAAACAATACTCAATTGCAGACAACAGTGGATGAAGTAAACTTTGACCTAGATATTTACTTTATCCTAGTCCGTTTTTTAACTAACTCCGAACGCATGAACATGAATAACTTAAAAGTCTGGCCGCTGTCACGTCTGTCAGTCGACTGATCGGCCAGATTCAAGAGGCCCACCACGCATCTTCAGGCAGAGTTACTTCTGTACCGCTTTGAACCTGGGATTCGTTTTGCAAATAACACAGAGACGCCCGCGACGTTTTACTACTTTACAGTCGGGATGTCTGTTTTTGGCGCTCTTGAGCGATTTAACAACTTTCATGCATCACCTTTTTTCGAAAGATGGCCAAAGCGACGATTAAAGTTAGCCACTCGCCCCTCTGCCTGAGTAACCTGCTGCTTACCCGTATAAAACGGATGTGACGCCGATGAGGTTTCTACGGTGAAGTAAGGATAGGTTTTACCATCCTTCCACTCTATGGTCTCACTGGTGGTCAAGGTTGACCCAATAATAAAGTATTCATCAACACTGGTATCATGAAAAACCACGTCTCGGTAGTCTGGATGTATTCCTGATTTCATTTTTTTCCCTTTAATATGATGTAAAGCAGAATAAACGATAATGATAATGATTAGTATTCAATAAATCAAATAAAATTAGATTATGCTCTGCGATGCACATCAGCTGACCATGATGTAACACCTCAACCACCATTTAGCAAGGTTTACATTAAGCATGGAGATACCATGAAACGGTCGGTTTGAGCTCTGAACAAAGCCTACATTTACAAAGCGCGAAACCAATAATTCTAGTTAACAAACATTTAATCTACTCAGCTGGCACTGCTTTTACTAAGAAAACATAGGGCCAGCCTAGCCAATGCGCTTCAATTTAAGATTGAAACAATAAATTATTGAACTGTGGCCATAAAAAGGAGCTAAAGGCGTTCTTCATTTTGTAATTATAAGAACACGTCCTTCTCACCATTTTTCAGACCGTGACAAATTAGCTTTTTTACCCTTTGTTCTGTCGCGATTGTTAAGCGCAGCGCTAGTTGAGGAACCGTTGCGATGATATTCTTTTGGTTGGCCGCCACTACCCTTACGAGATTTGATTAAAGCAGAGTTAGTCATGGTTCCAGCAATACGTGGTTTTAGTGGCTTGCTACCTTGTTCTAAGAGCTGCACCAACCGTGGAGATTTTTTATA
>DNBN01000149.1:8806-10347 GCA_003491845.1 Porticoccaceae bacterium
ATTTTTTATAACCATTAGCACTACCTCCAATGTTTTTAGGGTTCTGCTGGCTTTTTTTACCCGACATATGTTTATTATCGGGAACTTTATATAAATCATTGTTTTGTCGACGCTTGGGCGGCGTATCAACACGCTTCCTTTGATTAGGTTGTACCGAAATCTGGTTATTTTTATTAACATATTTATTCCCCGGAATGGTGTACAAATCTGAACCAACCAAAGATTTTGGGGCAATCGGTTTTTTAATGGACCGAACAACTTTATTCGAATTCTGATCGCGACCTCTAGCTGGTACATGCTCTCCTCTATGATTTAGCTGACGAGCTATTGTTCCTTTTCGTGCCTTTACAGCGTTTTCATTAAATAGTGACTGCTTACTAACATTGGATATTTTGTAATCTGAACGATCTCGGTCGGCGTGAGAAACATGTCGGTCTGATTTATCATGGTGCAACTGATCTCTGTAATGGTGCCGACCCTTTTTATGATCTCGATAGTGTTTTTTTACCGTGGTGTTACGGTAGGCAACTCCACGACGATGATGAGATTTATGGTGCCAACGGCGTGACTTATGGTCATGGGTAATATGCACTCTGGGTCGGTAAATGTGAGTGTGATGATGATTCACTACAACGACGCGACGATCCGCCCAATGAAATGCGCTAAAAAAGAAGTTAGTTCGAATACGAATACCATGCCCCCAATGGAATCGATGGCTGGGAACAACCGCATAACCATAAAAGGGTGTCCAGTGTACAGGCTGATAATGCCGCCAGCGCCAGTTACCATAAACCACTCGCGTATCGTAATAGGGCACATAAACAATTTCTCTGCGCGCCGGCTCAATGATTATCTGATTATTCTCTCGAGTTATCGACAGATGCTCAAGGTCGGCAAAACTATCAGCTTGATCGGCCTGGGCTCTCAACAATTGAATGTTTGCCATAAGGTGAGCCTCGTCCTCCAAAAAAGCCTCGCCTAACTGTTGCGTCCAATTCAGATCACCGCTCAATTTTTTCAGCACAGTGGGAAAAGCTAACAGGGCCGTAACACTAGGATCCCAACCCATGGGTTCAGCTTTATCCATTAACTCAACAGCATCTAAGTATTGATTATCAAGCTGCAACTGACGGGCCATGGCCACCTCAAGTGGGTAGGTTGACGCAATAAGAATGTGGGTTAGCACGCTATCGGGGTAGAGCGCAATCGGCGCTAATATCTGCTGTAGTTGTGCCTGTTGAATTTCAGCCTCGGAGAGCAACTCACTTACTTCAGCGTAACTGGGCTCTGAACTCACCGCATCAACAATGGATATGGAACAGGCGCTAAGCCAGACTACCGTTATCAATACCACGGGAACTTTGAAAACGCCCAAGGGCCTGGCAAAAAACGAAAATATTGGCGTGATGGGACGTACAACTGAGTTTTTCATAAGCTTTTCAACTCCTTCTATCAAGTTGATACTCATGTTACCTAGGTGAAGCTGAACGCAAGCTGAAGGCTTTTGATTAAAATTTGACTGAGAGGTCTTCATTACAGCC
>DNBN01000149.1:10653-11498 GCA_003491845.1 Porticoccaceae bacterium
GCTAAAGGCTTTTCATTACAGCCTCGCTAAAGGCTCTAATATTACTAGCTCGCTGGAGGCTCTGTATTACTAGCTAGCTGAAGAATCTGCATTACGAGCTTACTGAAGACTATGTATTACAAGCATAAAATTTTATATTACAAACGAAAAATTTTTCGCATTTAACTCTGTTTAAATGACAACATGAAGCGCGCACCACCAAGTTTTTCAGACTGACCAATCACCACCTCTCCACCGTAGCTATCGACCATGTCACTGACAATAGCAAGACCCACTCCATGCCCCTGATCATAGGAATCTGCTCGTACTCCCCTCTGCATAAGTTGGTCTGCCCGAGATTGAGTAATGCCATCACCATCATCCTCAACCACAATGTCCAGCTTTTTATCATCGCTTAGCACCGTTAATAGAATCTGAGTCCTAGCTGCTTTACAGGCATTATCCAACAAATTGCCCAATAACTCAGTAAGATCCATTTCATCGCCCTTAAATACAGCCTGGTCATCTATTGTCACACTGATGCTCAACGCGTTATCCGCATAGATTTTAGCCAGACTTCGACGTAATTTTTCCACCACGGGGGACACTTTAGTTCCCAAATGCCATGCCAAACCGGCGGCTGACTGAGCTCGCGACAACTGGTGACTGATAATATTATCAATGGTTGAAATTTGCTCCTGCAAGCCCGAATTTAGATCACTCTGACTTTGTATGACAGCCAGTGGTGTCTTCAGGCTGTGCGCCAGATCAGACAGCGCATTGCGATAGCGCTTGCGCTGATTGCGCTCGGTGGCCAACAACTGATTTAGCTGCGATGACACTGATTGCAGCTCTGCCGGATAGCT
>DNBN01000149.1:11845-12664 GCA_003491845.1 Porticoccaceae bacterium
GGTCGCAATATCCATATCAACCAAGAAAACTGCACCAGCGCAAGGAATCCCATTAACAACAGCAACCAAGTCCACAACTCCTGCCTAAACACCTTGATTTGCCGCTGCATATCGCGCTGATCTTTGATAATGTGTAATGTCAGCGGGAAATAGCCATCAGGTTGCTCAAAAACCGCACTAAAACTGTAAATTAGGTGGTCACGCCCATCGAACAACTGACGTCTAAAGCTATGCCCACCAGCCTCGGGGCGAGGTAAAGTTAAGGGTATATCGAGCCCGAGCAGGGAATTGGACTGCCAGCCAAGGGGGCTGTCAAATTCTTCTCTTTTTACATCACGCTTGCTGCCATTATCGTCGAACATAATCAATGCATAGAGCCCTGACTGAATCAGATTAAATCGATCTTCTAGCAGTGCCTCGGGCATCTGCAATTGCATATCCTCTACTTCAGCAACTGCAAGAATAGAGTAAACATAGGCATTTAATTCACTCTCAGCGGCAGTTTCTATCTGTTTACGGAAAGCATCATTAAGACCAACACCCACCAGAGGCAAAAAAATAAGCGTGAGTAGCAGCGTGCTACTAATTAGTCGCGTCTTCAACGAAGACAATTTTTTAACACTTTTAGCACTGTGACCCAACTCAGCTTTCATCGCTAGATTAAACCTCTAAATTACGCAGTCGGTAGCCTTGACCACGCAGTGTTTCAATCAATGAAAATTTATTCTCTGGATCTAATTTTTTTCGTAACCGCCGAATAAATACCTCGATGACATTAGAATCTAGATCGAAATCTTGATCATAGATGTGCTCTGTTAA
>DNBN01000204.1 GCA_003491845.1 Porticoccaceae bacterium
TTGCTCTTGAAGCCATTGTGTTTCTTTAAGGCTATCAGATTTACTTGTTCCAACTTGAATATGTACCGACTTCTCAGGGCGGTATTGGCTAGACTCATTGAGAAAATCGCTAACGAGATAGTTCTTCTGAATCGGGCTAGGGTCGCCAAAAAAGCGTTTCTCCCCTTTAGCCATTAACCAGGGGTAGTCGCAGGCCTTTAAATCCCATAGGTGATGATGGGCATCGATAAAGCTAAACGGATTGCTATTCATATTTATCCCTTAAGTAACGGAATTCGTCGAGCTTTTATACCCTATTAAAATTCAACAGGGCAACAATGTATTGATTCATAACATATACTCATTCAACTAAGAACCATTCGAAAGGCAGGCTCTACTTAACTTATCTGGATGCTCACAGTCACACGCTGTAACGTTTGCTTAAATATCAGCGGTGACCTATAGGCACGACTGATTGATACATGACGCTTTTCACCACAGTGAAATCCAGAGTTTGGTGAATAGATTGGCCACAGTTTTGGTAGCAGCATCCATCCTAATTTCTGACTACCTAAGGCCACTATGATTTAAAAATTCGCCCGGGCAGATGTAACCAAGTTTTTAGCACCCTGCCTTATAAAGCTATGGTCTGAAGACATTAAGAAAAGTGTGATGCCTCGACTGCGCCAAAATTCGATACTGCTAATATTAGGCACAAAGATACCTAACCTCTTATTATTAGCCTTAGCGGCAATGCAGATCTTTTCAGCCGCTTCAACGACGACCTTATCAGTAGCAGCCTTGGCTCCAAGAGCAACGGTTAAGTCCATCATGCCGATAAACAAGCAATCAATACCTTCTTGAGCCGCTATCCCGTCAATTTGATCCACAGCAGCAATATCTTCAATTTGAGCTATTACCGTAGTCTCTGACTGATTGAGACTGATATTGTCAGCAACACTGGCTGCGCCATAACCCGCCGAACGAGTAGAGCCTGCGTATCCTCGTCCTATCCTTCCATACCTAGCCGCATTAACACAGGCCAAGGCCTTTTCAGGCGAATCAACATGTGGAATCACCACACCGGTAGCGCCACAGTCAAGTGCATTGAGTATTTGATCCGCTGATGACGAGGCTACCCTAACTAATGCGGGTTTCTGCTCTGTGCGAAAAGCCAGCAAACAGCTATCTATATCGCGACGATCGAATGGGGAGTGTTCGGCATCGAAGCAGGCAACATCTAAATCGGTACTTGCCAATACTTCTGCAACCATCATCGATGGTGTCTTTACAAAGGTGCCAATCAGGCATTCACCGGATAACAGTTTTTGTCGAAAATTATTGTGTGGGTTAAAAGCAGCCATAATTATTATTTCTTATTAGATTAAGTTACGAATTGAGCCAATTTTCTAGGGCTTTGTTCACCTGTTCCGGGGCATCGAGAGTGCTGAGGTGCCCAGCCTCTTCAATAATCTCCAACTTGGCATGTTTTATTTCTAGGGCCATATTCCGGTGGAGCTTTTCATTGCACTGTGCATCATGGACACCACAGAGAATGAGGGCAGGGCAGTGAATATCTTTGAGCGTGCTCCAGCTATCAGTTCGACTCGCTAATGCACGCCATTGGTTGATGAACTCATCGGTACCAACATCCAAGGCCATTTCCATCACCAAAGGTTCGAGCTGTAATAGCTGTTCTGATTTAAACGCATATTTTGGCATCAACTGCTGACTGACTAGAGTCTTCAAGCTCTCAACGCCGCCCTGAGCAATGTTGTTGATTTGCTGATGACGGACAGGTACATGTTCTGGCAATTCACCCCGTGGATTGGTGCCTAGCAAAGCGATTCTCTCAATCCGCTCGGGTGCCTGTCTAAACATTTCAAAGGCCACAATACCGCCCATCGAAAGGCCTGCTAATGCAAACTCTGCTGGTGCTTCCGTGAGTACCTTGGTAGCCATAGTTTCAATTGAATCGCAATTGGAAAAGTCACCTACTAATACCTCCCTATCGCTTTTAAAAGCTGAGATTTGCGCCTGAAAAAGCACGTCGGTACAAAGTGAACCAGGTACAAGTAATAATGGTAACGGCACTGTTGGTACTCCAATCGAAATTATACTATTTGAATACTAATCAAGCTGCGCTGTAGCGCCGTGCCTGATACTACCAGCAAAAAGACGCTTCTCAGCAGGTAGTTCCGGATTCTTAATACGCTCCAAAAGCATACCCACAGCCGCTTCTACCATACGCTCTAAAGGCTGCTGCACTGTTGTTAAGTCATAATTGAGCCAGGCAGCGGCATTGACACCGTCAAAGCCAACCACAGATATATCTTCAGGGATATTCGCCCGGTATTCGATACGTAGAGTATCGAGACAGCCGAGAGCCATAATATCGTTAGTACAAACGAATGCATCTGGCCTAGGGTTAGCTGAGTCCATAACCCTGCGCGTTAAGCTGCAGGCCCGCTCATAGCTATAATCACCTTCAAGTTCTACGATATCAACAGGCAGTCCTTTGAGCTGCGCTACCGCACCCTTAGTTCTTGCCGTACTCACTGCTGAATCCACTGGCCCACTCATTACAACAAACGACTTACGCCCATTGGTGAGCAGCCCTTCAACCAGTGACCGCTCGCCCTCGTAATGATCACAGCAAACAGATGAAACAGAATTTTGGGGGTAGAGGCGGTTGTAAAAAACTAAAGGGATATTGCGGTCTTGGCAGGCACTTATCTGAGTGTCAGTGAATTGGGCTGCGGCAATAATTCCATCTACTTGATACTGCCAGACTTTATCTAGAACTTGATCAACATCGCTCTCTTTATCGAGCGTAAATAATAGAATATGAATATCTTTCTCATCAAATTTTCGGTTTAACTCAGACAGAATCTGGGGATAATTCAGATTGGTAAGCTCAGTAATTAATACGCCGACAATGTTCGATCGACCAGAGATTAATCCACGTGCAATAGCATTGGGTTGATAACCCAGCGCTTTGGCGGCGCTCTCCACTTTTGACCGCGTTTTCGCCGATACACTTGCTCCAGGCTTGAAGCAGCGTGAGACTGCCGATTGAGAAACCCCTGCAACTCGTGCAACATCATAAGAGGTCGATCGTTTGCCATCAGATTTAATATTTTGTGGCGTGATTGCTAGCATTTTTTTGTTCATACCTTTTCACTACCTCCTGTCGGCATACGATCAATATTAGACGCAATGTATTTAATACCCAAAAGAATATTAACACATTACACAGTATTCGGCGGTACGCAGAGCGACGATAAGCGCTTGTATAACACTATTTTCTAACCCTTCTAGGACAGGCTAAACTAGTCTATCCGCGTTAATTATACGGTCTATTTTGCCCCTATTCTCCAAACTACAGACCTTCCAATAGGCCAACTAAAAACCATTAGCGAAGCTGTGAACGATCAATCCTACACAAAGACGTATCGGCGTATAAAATGTTTGACTTTAATTTTGCATTCGAAGTACATTACTATACTAATCTCTATCGTAAAGATTTGAAACATTTAAATGAACAGTACCGTATCAAATAATAAACTTGCCATTGCAAGGCTCTTTGAGTCACTCCAGAATCCTCAAAAAGCACAGGCTGCAATGGCTCAGCAGGTGGGTAAAAATTTTGCTTGGCACGGCCCCAAGCCTTTTAAATCTTGCTCAAGCACTGAAGAGTGGTGCTTGACGTTTTGGCTGCCCTTTGTTGATGCATTTGAGGGTGTATCTCGAGAAACGCATATGCTTTTTGGTGGTATAAGCCAAGGTAAAGCCGACAATAGTCTGGATAGCCAGTCATGGGTTGGCGCTACTGGTTACTATGAAGGTGTTTTTGCAAAATCCTGGCTTGGTTTTGAACCAACGCATCAGGTTATCAAGTTAAGGTGGGGCGAATTCTTCCGCTTTGAGGATGGCAAGATTGTAGAGATGTATACGCTTTTCGATATCATTGACTTTCTACAGCAAATTAACAAAAATCCTCTGCCCCCAAGTCGTGGCACAGATTTTGTGTATCCTAGCCCGACAGGTGTTAATGGGGTTTTACTTGACGAGAGTGATGCGTCTGAAACAGCTGAGTCGATGCGATTGATTCGAGAGTTTCTTTTTGAAGGGCTCAATAACTTTGATGAAGAAAATCTCACCAGTATGGGTGTTGCGAACTTTTTCCATGACAATATAAACTGGTATGGGCCTGGGGGAATAGGCGCGTGCCTTAGTTTAAAGGAGTTTCAAAACTACCATCAGCAGCATTGGCTAGTTGCGTTTCCCGATCGCAAAGTACAGGATCTAGACAGTCTGTTCGCCGAAGGTAATTTTGTTGGGTCTTCAGGCTGGGCGGGGGTTAAATCGCAACATACTGGTAGGTATTTAAGCGCAGCAGCTACCGGCAACCGGATAAATTTTAACGGCATGGACTTTTGGCTTCGCCGTGGTGATAAGTTTATCGAAAACTGGGTCTTTGTTGACATGATTGACCTCTTTGAACAATTTGGCGTTGATTTACTTCAACAAGCACGAGAAGGGTAACCTCGGTGACCGATCTTAACTCTAGTAAGCAACTTATCCTCGATTACTTTGCTGCAGTGGAAAAATCCACTTCGCA
>DNBN01000307.1:0-211 GCA_003491845.1 Porticoccaceae bacterium
ATAAAGGAAAATTACATCGATTGCTAATAAGCCGTTAAAAAACGCCCCCATTAGAGGCGTTTTAAGACTGTACGATACGGTCAATTGCTGATTACTTCATCAGGTCCCTAGAAATAATCAGCTTCATGATCTCATTACTACCGCCATAAATTCGCTGAACTCGCGAATCCGCAAAGGCGCGACAAACTGGGTATTCCCACATATAGCCCCA
>DNBN01000307.1:481-3874 GCA_003491845.1 Porticoccaceae bacterium
GGGTATTCCCACATATAGCCCCAACCACCATGCAGTTGTAAACATTCATCTGCCACCTTGCACTGCAAATCGGTAGTCAATAATTTGAGCTTAGAGGCGGTAACCGTATCTAATTTATCCTCTAGCAGCAATTCCGTACAGCGATCACAAAATACTTCTGCACTGGTAACTTCTGCAGCAAGCTCAGCAAGCTTAAATTGAGTGTTTTGGAAAGAAGCTACAGTAGTACCAAAGGCCTTCCGATCCCTTGTATATTCAACCGTTGCTTCCAATATAGCTTGGGCGTTAGCAACAGCACCAACGGCAATAGATAACCTCTCCTGAGGTAAATCCTGCATCAGATAAACAAACCCTCGCCCTTCCTCACCAAGTAAATTTTCCTTCGGTACTCTTACATCTTGAAAAAATAACTCAGACGTATCCTGTGCTTTCATACCTAGTTTTTGCAGATTCTTACCCTTACTAAATCCGGGAAGATCAGCCTCAACTAACAAGAGGCTAATTCCTTTAGACCCTGCGGTGGTATCAGTTTTCGCAACCACAATTACTAAGCCAGCTTTTTGCCCATTGGTAATAAAAGTCTTTGAACCATTGAGAATATAATGGTCTCCATCTAACACAGCCGTTGTTTTGGTTCCCTGAAGATCCGACCCGGCGCCAGGTTCAGTCATGGCAATAGCAGTAATCAGTTCGCCGGACACACAGCGAGGTAGATACTTGTCTTTTTGAAAATCACTTCCATAGCGGACAATATAGGGTACTGAAATGTCATTGTGCAACGTCCAACCCAAGCCTGTGCAACCGGAGCGACCTACTTCTTCGTTAAGAATACAGTTATAGCGAAAATCAGTACTAACACCGCCGTACTGCTCAGGTACCATCGGGCAAAGGAACCCTTGTTCGCCTGCTTTTAGCCAAACGTCGTCACTGACCATACCGTCTTTTTCCCACTGTTCGTGGTGAGGCATAGCTTCGGTTTCAATAAATTTACGTACCGAGCTGCGGAACATTTCATGGTCAGAATCATATAGCGTTCTTGGAATCATTATCATTACCCTCGAGAATTTTCCATGAGTCTAGCAAGCGTATAACCACAGGGAAAACAATTTAGTGACTCACGCGTTCTATTTTTCACACTGACTAAAAAAACATACCGGTGAGTAGAAATAACCCTGTACCTAAAGCAATCGTCCAGTACACGCTGGAAGTTTTATAGGCCGCAATAGAGGCGGCTAAACCGCCCCATAAATAGGCATTAGACATACTAATATCTAACTGCTGCTGATGGATAAACAAAATAGGTATAAAAATAGCTGTAAGAACGGCGGGTCCACTAAAGCTCAACAAACATCTTATATTTGGCCCTAATCGTATGGGTAATTTACCCTCTAAAAACAAATATCGAGTGGTAAAAGTAATGCTAGCCAATAGTAAAAGAGTAATATAGGTCATCACTTAGACCTCAGTTTTTGAACAAAAAAACCAGCCAACATCCCTAGTATAGCCGCCGCGACAAGACCAAATGCCACATCAAAAAGAGAGAATACAAGCGCGAAAAATGCTGATACCACAACACAAATAAGCGTCGACAGATGCTTTATTTCCGGGACGACCAAAGCAATAAAGGTGGCGGCAATAGCAAAATCTAAACCCAGTTTGGTTAGGTCTGGCAACCAACTACCGGCCACAATACCAACGGCTGTCCAGGTATTCCAGGCAAAATAGAAACTACCTCCTGCACCTAAAGCATAATAAAGCCGAAACTTATTCTGGTAAGCTCGGGGGTGCCCGGAGAGCGAAAAAAGCTCATCTGTTAACAAAAATCCAATACTCATTCGCCAGGATAAAGGCTGTACTCTAAGTTTTTCTCGAAGGGTTAAACCGTATAAAAAGTGACGGGAGCTAATAATCAAAGCACTAAATAAAATTGTCACCAATGAAGCATTTTCAGCCATTAGTTCAACAGTGACAATTTGCACTGCACCACCAAATACCAGAGCACTAAACAGTTGTGCCTCAAAGCCGCTTAGACCACGCTGTATAGCTAGAGATCCGAACAAAATTCCCCAGGGCAACACCGCCAAACTTAGCGGTAACATGTCCACTGCACCCTTAGATACTGCTGCTAACAATGCTTTTTGGCGTTTAATCATAAAATCTTACCGGCCCATCCGCCTAATCACTACCAAGATAGAATTTTTGGCATCTCAAGATCTAGTTGCGCCTAGGCAAACTTTCGAATTACCCAGTTCGGTAGTATATAAAACAAGCCTGCAACAATCATCCATCGCCGAGTAATAAATACGCGGTTCTTTTTCAAATTAATAGCTCGAACAATCTGAGATACAGCCTTTTCCACTGGCACAGTACCCATAGGCCTATTTTCTAGCATTGGAGTATCAATAAAACCCGGCTCAACCGTGGTAATAGTAATAGGCAGCTTTGAGTGAATGGCGCGGGACCGCATACCATTGAGATAGCTGGAGACGTAGGCTTTAGTACCATGATAAGTCAACGCAAGACCTGTAGAAAAATGCGCAGCAAGCGAGGAGACACCCACCAAATGACCAGACCCTCGAAGAATAAAATAGTTCATCGCATCCATCGACATAGCTGTAAAACCACGCACATTGACATCGATCATCTCAGATTCTACGACCCAATCAAGATTTTTTTCAGAAGCTCCCACGCCAGAGTTCACCACGATCAAATCAACATCAGTCATGACTTCAAGTAAAGCTGCTAATTGACTCCTAGCTTTGTCCGCATCAAGTAAATCAGTTATCTGAACAAAATGCTCACCGGGTAGACGCGCACTGAGCTCTTCCAAACGCTCCTGTCGTCGGGCCATCAGACCAAGTTGATAATCCTGAGCTGCCAACTGAATAGCGAGCTCGTAACCAATACCCGAGCTAGCGCCAATAATAATTGCTTTTTTCATCATAAAGTCCTTCGTTTGGTAAGACAAAATTAGTTGTATACTAATACCACTTTCAATGTTATTAATTGGCTTTTAGACCACCAAAAGATAGTTTTTCAAGTTCATCCTGCCGTTCCAGCCATTGTTCTTCAGAGACTTTTAACTGGCGCTTGAGTTTAGATTGATTGTCTAAAACGCGGGTTAGCTGTTCGTGTTGATCGCTGGAATAGAGACTTTCGTCAGATAAAATTAATTCGCACTCTTTGAGTTTTTTCTCTAACGTCTCCATTGTCGTCTCTAACTGACGGATATTTTTTGTCAGCGGGGCTAATTTCTGACGATCTTGAGCAGATTTTTTTCGCTCATTCTTTTTATCTTTTACCTCCGTTGAGGTCGCTCTAATACCAGTCTCTACAGGGCGCACAAAGTCTTTTAACCACTTTTGATAATCGCGTAAATCACCATCAAATTCT
>DNBN01000057.1 GCA_003491845.1 Porticoccaceae bacterium
TTTATCAAGGGGTGGCCAATTTGGTGCTACTTCAGGAACTTGTGGCAGGCGCAAGCGGCCCTTGGTGACATCTACACCGTCTGTACGCACATATCGTGTATCGTCGCCAACACGTGAGGTATGATCCCATTTATCAGCTGGGCCAGGGGTGGTTTTAATTATATTTCGCAGCTTTTGGCTAGCTCTAACAGTAGTTTCTAGTTGTTGAGGATTCCAGCCTTGATCTGAGAGTTCTATCAGCTCTGCAACAGTATTTGAATATATGGGATCACCTGCAAGGTTACGCATTTCGTTTGGGTCATCCACGAGATCAAATAATAAATTAGGATGACCATAGGTGCGGATCAGCTTGAAACGATCTTTGCGGATCATTCGGCATGGAACGCAAGGACCAATGGCTAGATAATCAGATATTGCGATATTTGGATGATCAGTTTTGGTCCTTTTCAGGAAGGGTATCAAAGATGAACCATCTGCATCTTGTGGGATTAAATCGGTACGGTTGGCCAGATCAAGAAAGCTTGGTAAAAGATCAACAAGTGAAACGGTTTCTTTTATTCTATGCCCTTTAGGGGTGTTTGGCATACGTGCAATTAAGGGTACATGCGCCGACCACTCCCAAAATGTTTGCTTAAACCACATGCCGCGCTCACCTAACATTTCTCCATGATCAGAAGTGAACAAAACGATCGTTTCATCAGACAGGCTGGTTTTATCTAATATGTCTAAGATGCGTCCAATTTTATCATCAATATAAGAAATCATACCGTAATAGGCATGGCGTGTATCTCGCAGATGTTCGTTGGTTATTCTATGGCGATGCCGACCATGCGCAAAGAACATTGCCTTAGAGTAATAATCTAGCTCCTCAAAAGGTATTTCGCCAACAGTCGGGGCATCAATTTCATCAGGGGTATAACGATCCCAGTATTCTTGATTAACTGTAAATGGTGTGTGTGGGCTAGTGAATGAAATTAGTTGGAAGAAGGGTTGACCTTTGTCATCGCGAGCTCTGTCGTAGATGCTTTGAATGGCACAATGTTCGACTTCGTCGTCATAATCTTCTTGCATGGTACGCACACATGAGCCTGCTTCAACTACACCGTTTAAGGCTGTGCCAGAGGGTACAAAAGAGGGGCCTGCATCCCAATCAGCAATCCATTGATGGTTTGCTGGGTAAACATCTGTAACAGTACGATTATTAAAACCATGAAGTTGGTTTGGGCCGATGAAATGCATTTTGCCGCAGAGTTCTGTCTGATATCCAGCATGGCGTAAATAATGGGCCATTGTGGGAATAGAGCTCGAGATTTCGTTGGCATTATCGTAAACCCCAATACTGGGCGATAGACGCCCAGTTAATAAAGATGCACGGCTGGGGACACACAAGGGATTATTCGAATAGGCGTTTTCAAATACGGTACCTTCTGCTGCAAGCCTATCGAGATTTGGGGTTTTGCAAACGCTATTCCCATAAATGCTTAATGCATGCGCCGCCAGCTGATCCGCCATAATTAATATTATATTTTGTGGTTTTTTCATGTAATTAATTCCTCAAAATGACGGGCGTTTTTACGATTTCCATTCAATATCATATCTGCCCCTTTTTCACCGATTAAATATGTTGGCGCATTGGTGTTTGCCGAAGTGATTTTTGGCATAGCAGAGGCATCTATGACACGTAAATTTCTAACACCATTAACCTTTAATTCGGAATCCAACACTGCATTTGCATCAATTCCCATACGACATGTGCCAACAGGATGAAATACTGTACTACCCATATTCCGTACTGCACTTAATATTTCTTTGTCTGATATATAACCAGGGCCCGGTACCATTTCACTATTCCAAAGGTCTTTGAATGAAGGTTGGTTAATAATATCACGTAACATTTTTACACCTTCAATCATTGTGCTTCTATCGCGTTCTGTTGAAAGATAATTCGGCTTAATGATTGGATCTGCCATTGGATCTGCAGAACCAATGTTTACAGTTCCACGGCTTTCTGGATGACATTGCCAAAAGGACGCCGTAAACCCAGAGAACTTATGCAATGGCGTGCCTGGTTTATCAACGGATAAGGGCATGACATTGAATTGAATGTCTGGTCGCCCAGGATCAGCAAGTGATGTTGATGCCCCGCCGCCAACTTGACCAGCGCCAACAGTTAAAGGGCCTGTGCCAGAGAGCGCCCAATCAATCCCCATCTTTGCAAGTTTGATTGGATTGCGTACATCGTTATTTAAAGACCACTTGTTCGTCATTTGAACGATTTGGCGCATCTGATAATGGTCTTGTAAGTTTTCACCAACTTCGGGGCTGTCGGCGATAACGCTGATGCCGTATTGTTGCAGAAGTTTGGCAGAACCAATTCCTGATAATTGCAAAATCTGCGGGGACTGGATAGCGCCAGCACACAGAATAACTTCTGCGCTTGAAAGGCTTTTGTGTTTGTGTCCATTCTGTAACCATTCAACACCAATTGCTTTGGTTCCATCAAATAGAACACGTGTAACATTGGCATTTGTTTTTAAAGTAAGATTTTTACGCTTGAGTGCAGGTTTTAGAAATACAGATGCAGAACTTGCACGAAACCTTCGCCCAATGCTTAGCTGATAATACCCAACACCGTTTGTTGTTTGGCCATTAAAATCTGGATTGAAGGGTAGTCCATATTCCTGAGCAGCGTTCAACCAAGCATGACAGGCTGGATTATAGTTGCGTAAGTCTGAAATTGGCATCTCGCCATTACGACCATGATATTGATTGTCACCACCTTGATAGCTTTCGATATTTTTGAAAAAAGGCAAGATATCATTCCAAGACCAACCCTCCGCACCCAAATCTTGCCAATCATTAAAATCATCGTGTTGCCCACGCATATAGATCAA
>DNBN01000040.1:0-672 GCA_003491845.1 Porticoccaceae bacterium
TGGGAGCGGTTTTTCTACTCACGCCTGTCACTGCTTATATTGACGACGCCCATTTAGCACCGGCTTTTTTCGTGAGTTTCTATGAAGGCCTATTAGCTAAGCCCTCTACAGGGTTTCAGCGAGGGGCTGCCCCCATTTTAGCCCTAATGACGTTCAGTGTTGTCTTTTATGCGTTTCTTCAGGTTATTTTGAAGGTGTTTAGAAGAACATCACAAGATTGATTTCTCTTTAACACTTCCCTAGATCTTTTCTACCCTGTCTATCAACTGCTCCATTCGTTTTCAGATACCCAATAGGTCAGCCCTGCAAAGGTACTAGAGATACCTAAAATTGATATTAGGTAAGTCGGGGTCAGTGTAAAGGTCGTCGGTATCTGCGCTATAAACTGAGTAAATTCAATTAACTCCGCTGCAGGGAAGTAATAAACAGCAACTCCACAACCGATTGCACCGGCCACTAAGATAGACAGATTTTCCTTCGTTAGAAATCCTACTCTATCATTATTTTTTTGCAGTTTTGATACGACTGTATTAACAAAAAAGCTATCGTCTAACGCCGGTTCAGAATCACGTAACTGATCGAATAGCCGATCAATATCAAATTTATCACTCATGTCGGATCTCCGTGTTTCCAACTAGATAAATCATCTTGAAGGATCTTTTTTCCTCGTGT
>DNBN01000040.1:879-9324 GCA_003491845.1 Porticoccaceae bacterium
CTCGTGTTATCAGTGTTTTAACGCTTCCTAAGGGCATCTCCATGATATTACAAATTTCGTCATGTGTTAACTGTTTATGTAGATGCAAATGTAGTGCTACTCGCTGTTTTGGCGGTAAGTTCAGCAGTGCTTTAGCAAGATCTCTATGCAGATCAGAAGACTCAGACAAATACACCCCTCTATTATGGTCCAACACCGCCTCACTTGACGTCATCTCCCGGTTACGAGCCACTCTAAAGTGACTAACAAAAATATTGTATGCTATACGATAAAGCCAGCTGCTGAACTTTGCAGTTCCCTTAAATGAGCTGATCGACTGATAGGCTTTGATAAATGTTTCTTGAGCGATATCGTCTGCCAGCGCTTGGTCCCAACCGGTAATTTGCCGAAGTGAATACCTGAGGTTAGACTGATGCCGTTTGACCAAGCCCGCAAAAGAGTCGTGACAATCTAATGTCACGACCTTTTGGATAAGTACCTGATCTGATACTTCATTCATAACCCTTAGCCGGCCTTTTGTTCAGATTTTTTTTGACCTCCGAGCTCCCAGATCAATATTCTGGCTATGCCAATAAATAGTGGAATTAATGCTATTGAGGCAAAGTTCCAACTGAGATACATGCCTAAGAATAGGTATAGTCCTATTCCTATACCAATTAGCATAATGCCGCGCTGGAAATTACCTTTCGGCTCGTCAGTGCCACTAAATCCCTGGATCACTTCAACAGGAATATCTTTACCAGCATCTATAAATTTACTGATTAACGCATCTCTCTGGCGACGCTTACGATGCTTGTAAAACATTACTAGCCCAAGAATGATAAAAGGCGAGCCAAAAATAGAGATAATAGCGATGACTCCAATTAAAGTTTCACCTAGCCCTATATTTGAGCTAAGGTCCATGTCGATACCACTCTCAATTTCCTTGAGAGCGTCGAGTATTGCTTCCTGTTCTGATTCATCAAGGTCGCTGTATTCGGTTTCTGTCAACGTAGTTATGATCTTTCCAAGCACATTTATCGCGTCCTCTTCGGCAACCATTGTCAATGATAAACTCTCACTATTAATAGAGGTATGTGCTGGATATTTATCCTCAGTAGCTATTTCCTCAATGACATCCTTTAACTGATCTATACCAAGATTTACTTCAATAATCTCATTATCACTAGCATCCTCGGATTTATAAACCCCCCAAACTAATGGTTTTTGATCATCAATTTGGGTGGTATTAACATCAGTGTTAACGTTCTGTGATGGCGTTGCAGATGTTTCGCTAATTTCCGTTGGCAATTCGCTTTCTTGTCCATTTGCATGGGTGGGAGAACTCAGTGCCAGGGTAACTAGTGCAAGGGGTGCAAGGTACATGCTGAGCACGAAGGCAAGGGGTTTTAATAATCGCTCTTTCATATAGGTCTCCAGATCTTTAGTTTACGTTTGATCGATGGCTAAGAGCCACTTTGTATCTATCTTGCTACCATGACAAGTACTGAATGGTCATGTTTAATAGCTGATTTCATGGTTATGACGCGACAAGTGACTAATTTAGATTCAAAAAATATTGCAGAATAGATTAAACTTTGCAGTTAACTAACAATACATATATTTAACGTGGAATAAATGTTATGAAATTTACGGGTACCGATAACTACGTAGCCACTGAAGAGCTTCAGATGGCGGTCAATGCAGCTGTGGCATTACAACGACCATTGCTAATTAAGGGCGAGCCGGGCACTGGGAAAACTCTCTTAGCTGAGGAAGTGGCGAAGGCATTGGGAAAGCCATTGTTAGCATGGCATATTAAGTCCACAACCAAAGCTCAGCAGGGCCTGTACGAGTATGATGCAGTTTCCCGCTTGCGCGATTCTCAGTTGGGTAGCGACAAAGTACAAGATATTGGCAACTATATTGATAAGGGTAAACTCTGGGAAGCATTCACTGCCGATGAGCAGGTAGTTTTACTGATTGATGAGATTGATAAGGCCGATATCGAGTTTCCAAATGACTTGCTACTTGAGCTTGATCGAATGGAGTTTCATGTGTATGAAACTGGCGAGACAATTAAAGCTGTGCAGCGCCCAATCGTGATTATTACAAGTAACAACGAAAAAGAACTGCCGGATGCCTTCCTTCGCCGCTGTTTTTTCCACTTCATCAATTTTCCTGACCGCATGACTATGCAGCGTATTGTCGATGTTCACTTCCCGAGTATTAAAAAGCAGTTAGTTGATGATGCTATGGATATATTTTTTGATGTCAGAAAGATCCCAGGGTTAAAAAAGAAACCTTCAACCTCAGAGCTTGTGGATTGGTTGAAGCTCATTATGTCCGATGATATACCTGAAGATATATTAACTAACCGTGATCCGACAAAGGCCATACCGCCGCTTTATGGTGCTTTGTTGAAGAACGAGCAGGACGTGCATTTGTTAGAACGACTTGCTTTTATGACCAGGCGTGAAGCCAGATAAACCCTAGTAAGAGCTAAATCTATGCTAATAAATTTTTTCAGTACGCTAAAAAAGGCAAAAGTTCCTGTTTCCATTAAGGAGCTTTTAGATCTGCTAGCTGCAATGGAGCAGAACCTAGCCTTCGGGTCGGTAGATGATTTTTATCTCCTGGCCAGAACCTGCATGGTTAAAGATGAAAAGTATTACGACCGGTTTGATCGCGCCTTTGGTGCCTACTTTAAAAATTTAGAAAATATCGATGGGATCGTTGAAGCATTATTACCTGAGGACTGGTTGCGCAAAGAATTTGAAAAACATTTTACCGAAGAAGAAAAAGCTAAAGTTGAAAGTCTTGGTGGCCTTGAAAAGTTAATTGAAGAGTTCAAAAAGCGTCTAGAGGAACAACAAAAGCGTCATGAGGGTGGCAACAAATGGGTCGGAACTAATGGCACGTCACCCTTTGGCCATGGTGGTTTTAATCCCGAAGGCATTCGAATGGGAGGTCCCGGGGGCAAGGGCACCGCGGTTAAGGTTTGGGATGAGCGTCAATATCAGGACTTAGACGACTCAGTACAAATTGGGACCCGAAATATTAAAGTTGCATTGCGGCGGTTACGCAAGTTCGCTCGAGAAGGGTCTGCTGACCAACTTGATTTAGATGATACCATTCGAAGCACTGCTAGAAATGCGGGTTTACTGGATATTAAGTTGGTTCCGGAGCGGCACAATGCAGTAAAAGTTCTTATCTTCTTTGATGTCGGTGGTTCTATGGATCCCTACGTAAAGTTATGTGAAGAGCTATTTTCTGCAGCCAAGACTGAATTTAAGCATTTAGAATATTTCTATTTTCATAATTGCCTCTATGATTATGTTTGGAAAGACAATCACCGCCGCCGTGAAGAGCAAATTGCGACTCATGATTTGATTCATAAATACTCATCAGACTATAAGGTTATTTTTGTTGGTGATGCCTCTATGGCACCCTACGAGGTAACCAGTCCAGGTGGCAGTGTTGAGTATAACAATGAGGAGTCCGGTGCCGTTTGGATGCAACGTATGACCGAAACCTTCGATAAGCTTGTATGGCTAAACCCAGTTCAAGAAAAGTACTGGGATTACACGCCAACAATTACGATGCTTAAAGAACTTTCCGAGGACAAAATGTTTCCACTTACACTGGGTGGTCTTGAAAAAGCAATGGCACTGTTGTCTCGTTAGAGCTACGCGTGTGGTTCATTTAGCATGAAAGGCAGCTGCTTGTTGCGCATTGTCTTCTCTTTTAAAGACGGGTTTCCAGGCTGCCATGCTTACTCTCCTAAACTGTCCTAGAAATCCGGTGGTGGATATCTAATCACCACGTTATCTCAGTTGAAAGCACTAATTTGAAACTAGTTTGCTAAAAAAAGGCCAGGGTTATAGCCCTGGCCTTTTTTGTCTTTATGGATACAGCATCTTATATAAAGATGTTGCCAAGACGTTTAAAGTCTGTACATCACACAAAGTAGGCCTACGGTTGTCAGAACTACGGTGTAGGGAAGTGCCATCAATACCATTCGCATATACGAAAGACGAATAAGTGGCGCTAGCGCAGAAGTGAGTAAGAATAAGAATGCTGCCTGTCCATTAGGTGTTGCCACGCTTGGAAGATTAGTGCCTGTGTTAATAGCCACAACCAACTTATCAAAATGTTCTCTGGTGATGTCGCCGGCATCAAATACAGATCTGATTTCATTGATATAAACCGTCGCAACAAAAACATTATCACTAATTGCGGACAGTGCACCGTTGGCTAGGAAGAACATACCAGGTTGAATAGATTCTTCTTGCGCAAGAACCCAACCAATAACGGGAGAAAATAGGTGTTGTTCATGAATTACCGCAACAATTGCAAAAAATACCACCAGAAGCGCAGTGAATGGCAGTGCTTCTTCAAAGGCATGGCCAATGCGATGTTCATCAATAACCCCGTTATATGCGGTTAGTAAAATAATTACCATAAGCCCAATGAGTCCCACAGCTGCCCAATGAAAGGCAAGACCCAAAACTAAGATAACAGCGACTACACATTGCACTATTAATGAAGCATTGTCATTTTGCGTTCGTTTGCTATCATCATGGTTACTTGATTCCTGTAAAATGTCCCGAACCTGATCCGGTAACTGCGCTCCGTAGCCAAAGATCTTGCTCTTCTCTAACAGTATGCAGCAGATCAGGCCACAGGCTAGGACTGGCATCGTCACTGGCGCCATACGAACAAAGAATTCTATGAACTCCCAGCCTGCACGTTCTGCTATGAGTAAATTTTGTGGTTCGCCAACAGTAGTGCAGACACCGCCAAGAGCAGTTCCCACGGCACCATGCATGATCAGGCTGCGTAAAAACGCCCGAAAATCATCAAGTTGTTGCTCATTCTCAGCCAACACACTAGCGTCCGAAGTGTGATCATGGTCAGTGTCTGTTAGAAGTTTGCCTGATGCTATCTTGTGATAAACAGAGTAAAACCCTACAGAAATAGTGATTAGTACAGCGGTGACTGTCAAGGCATCCAAGAAAGCTGACAAAAAAGCCCCCGCAAAGCAAAACATAAAAGACAAGATGGTCTTTGATTTGACGCTAAGGAGTATTTTTGTGAACACAAATAATAGCATATCTCGCATAAAGTAGATGCCGGCGACCATAAACATCAGTAGCAAAATTACCTGTAAATTTGCCGATACCTCCATATACACTGCATCAGGTGAGGCCATACCCAAAATAATAGCCTCTATCGCAAGCAGACCACCTGGCTGAAGGGGGTAGCATTTTAGCGCCATAGCAAGGGTAAAAATAAATTCTCCAATTAATGCCCAGCCTGCTACCACGGGTCCTGCGGTTAGTAAAATTATTGGATTGAGAACCAAAAATGCGATTATTGAAGTTTTATACCAGTCTGGTGCATCACCAAGAAAGTTTTCTTTAAATGCTTGTGTCAATGTCGTTGCCATTTATAGCCCCCTAGTAAGGAAAATGTATTTTGTTTATCGGTAATTATTTAACGCTATTAAACGTCAATTTGCACTATTAATTCTCTTCATAGTTTAAAACAGATTAATCTTTCGTGGTAGAATCAATTGAATAAATGCCGTTACTTAATTTTATTTACTGCTTTGAGACTATCTTTCAAAAGCAGTGGTTAGGGTTCGACTTAAAGGATGCATTAACGTGTCAATACCATCTGCTCTGGACGGCTTTCATGCCTCATCTATTCTCTTAAACAGTAAAAAACGTTGGATTGTTGCAGCTGTGGCTGGGGATCTTTTGTTGGCTACAGGTTATGGCGTGGAGCCACAGCTAGTGATGAGCGAGGAACAGGCCGATACACTTCGGTATTTTCGTGAGCAGCGTTTTTGTATAGGTCAGTGGCAAGGAGATGACTGTGAAGTGTGGGATCTATTACCCGAGGCGCTCAAATGTGATGGTTTTTTAAAGCTAGAGCTTCGATCGGTTTTGATGCAATCCCCAGATCCCTATTTCTCAATCGCTAGTAGAGCGGTTCAGTTATTAGATTGGCGGAAAAAACATCAATTTTGTGGGCAGTGCGGAAAAGCAAATCAGATTGCTGAAACAGAGCATGCCCTGATATGTGATTCATGCAGTATACGTCAGTACCCAAGGATATCTCCCTGTGTGATCGTCGCTGTAACCCATGGTGATCGTTGCTTATTTGCACGTCACCCCAATTGGCCTGAAAATAGATTTAGTACTCTTGCAGGTTTCATTGAAGCTGGTGAAAGTGCCGAGCAGGCTCTGCATCGAGAAGTGTTTGAAGAGGTGGGGCTAGAAATTCAAAATATTCGTTACATTGGCAGTCAGGCATGGCCTTATCCTGGTCAACTAATGTTGGGATATTTAGCTGAGGCTAAGACAGAAAACTTTGTTGTTGATGGCGTTGAAATAGCGGAAGCGCATTGGTTTAAGTATGATGACTTACCCTCAGTTATTGCGCCACCAACTATTATGGCGGGTCGTTTAATACAGCAGTTTGTTAGAGAGGCAGAGGGTCGCATAGCAGATTAACAAGTTAATTTGCTGGTCGGTTATATTTTTTGTATTCAATTAAGTGGAGTTTGATTTGGAATTTTTAGCAGATTACGGTTTATTTTTTGCTAAGGTGGCAACCTTTGTTGTAGCCTTTGTTATTGTACTTGGAGTAATTGTGGGTGCTAGTCAAAAAGGTAAGCAAAATGCAGATAAGGGTTATCTGGAAATTACACCATTAAACGAGCAGTTTGAAGACCTAAAAGAAACCATGTTTATTGCTACGGTAGATGAATCACTGCAAAAAGTTGAGGAAAAACGTCTCAATAAAGAAAAAAAGAAGCAGCGAAGTCTTGATAAAAAAGCCCATAAGAAAGACCCAGACAATTTAGCTAAGGGCAAAAATAAAATTTTTGTGCTTAATTTTGATGGCAATGTAAGTGCTTCAGCTGTAGCGCATTTGCGTGAAGAAATCACCGCGATACTTACCTGCGCAACACCCACTGATGAAGTAGTTCTAAAGTTGGAAAGTGCGGGAGGTATGGTACATAGCTATGGGTTAGCTAGCAGTCAGTTGGATCGCCTACGAAAACAAAATATTCCGCTCACGGTTTGCGTGGACAAAGTTGCTGCCAGTGGAGGCTATATGATGGCCTGTGTGGCAGATAAAATCCTAGCAGCACCGTTTGCGATTATTGGTTCTATTGGCGTGGTGGCTCAAATGCCCAATTTTAATCGGCTACTGAAAAAAAATGATGTGGATTTTGAATTGCTTACCGCAGGGAAGCATAAGCGTACTCTAACTATGTTTGGCGAAAATACGGACAAAGGTAGAGAAAAATTTATTGAAGAACTGGAGGAAACTCACCAGCTTTTCAAAGACTATGTCGGCACTCGGCGTCCAGATTTAGATATTGATAAAATTGCCACCGGAGAGATTTGGTATGGTGCTCAGGCAAAAGAGATAGCCTTGATAGACGACTTGCAGACGAGTGATGAGTATGTGGTGTCACGTATTGAAGAGGCAGATGTGTTCGAAGTGGCCTATGTGTTTAAAAAGAAGCTTCATCAAAGACTGGGCTTTGCTGCCGAAGAAAGTGCTGATCGTTTGTTAGTCAAGTGGTGGTCTCGGTTGACGCAAGGTTCCCATAAATATTTTTAACAACCCAAACGATCAATCTCTTCGGAGTTTATCTGAAACGGCAATGGGACTTGGAAAATTAAACACCACGATATAGCTGGACACTAAAAAGGTTATAATTGCTACACCTTGAATTAGGTGCGAGGCGTACGTGTCGATTAGACCATTGTTAAATGCCAAATAGGCGATTAACAAAGAGAATTCACTATTTTGCCCAAGTCGGAAACCTATGTCCCATGCCAGAGAATTTGACTCGCTTTGGGATCTTAAAAGGTAGTGATAGATACAAGGTTTTATAACCAGCATAGTAGCTGCCAGTACAATCGCAGGGAGGGCAATGACGCTAATTAACTCGAGATTAAATCCGCTTCCCAGAGAAAAAAAGAACAGTATTAGAAAGAAGTCCCTCAAAGGCTTAAGCTGAAGAGCAATAATTTGTGCTATCGGACTAGTAGCCAGAGCAATTCCAGCAACAAAAGCGCCAATCTCTCTTGAAAGGCCAGCTAGATGTGCTATCTCAGATATACCTAAACACCAGCCTGTGGCAAGCAAAAATACATATTCACTAATTCGATCAAAGCGAACAAATAACGGCAACAAGAGGTTTTTTACCAAAACAAAACAGCCGCCGATTAACAGTGGTAATGTGAGAAGCGTCTTGCCAAGGGGCAAGATATTCTCAACGCTAAAGTCACCAGAAATGATCACTAATAATACCGCTATGGCTAAGAAATCTTGCATGAGTAACATGCCGATCATTAATTCTCCAGAATGCTTATGATGTAGCGCGGTTGTTGGCAATAGTTTGATTCCAATGATTGTGCTAGAAAACATCATTGC
>DNBN01000048.1 GCA_003491845.1 Porticoccaceae bacterium
TTCCAGCGTGCGATACCGCGCGCTGTTGCAGGTTTTGGCACCGTTGTCTCATCAACCCAACGATTAGGTTGGCTAGGGTAAACGGATGTTGCAGAAATATATCCTATCCAACCGGAAAACTGTTTAAGAATATTCCTGTATTGTTTGAGGACGGGGTCATTACATTTAATCGGGGCAATAGTTGAGATGATGATTTGAGAATCTAACAAATGAGCCTCAATCTCATTTGTAAAACTATCCACATCGAAAGGCAGAATCTTCCAGGTGCAATTCCCGGGAGGTGAAATCTTCTTAGGGTTTCTGCTAGTTCCTACGATGTCCCATCCAATTAAGTTTAGTTGGTGAGCAAGATGGAGGCCAACATAACCCAAGCCAAAGATAAATGCTGTTTTTTTTCTCACAAAACTTTACACGGCTACTTTCGAATGGTTCCAATAACCCATTAGTTTTAAGGACCCAAATATGACAAAGCCAAAGGAAAATGTGCTTAGGACTGTGTTTGTAAAAAACGGAATCCCTGCGTAATAGCAAATAATTAATCCTTCAAGAGACTTCGGATACAAACCACCTGAAAGCCAGACACCGAAATTTGTTATGGCGAAAAACAGTCCGCTGGAGACCATAGCGAGACTAGCAAAACGTTTCATGCCTAAACTCACCTTTTTAAACACAGAGGTAAGCAGATAAACAACAAGAACAGAAAAATACACCCATATCATACTTGAGTGCATGCCTATCAAGATATCGGATAGCAACATGGCTCCTAAAGGAACTGACAATGATACAATACGATCTTTAAAAAGGTAGGGAGAAAAAATAGCAACAGCAATTACAGGGGTAAAGTTAGGCGGGTGAGGAATAACCCTACTTAGTACAAGTAAAGTTAAAATTGAGAAAAACCCTACAATAAAATTTTTCTTATCAAACATTTTCACTCCATTTTGTTCTTGCTTATTTTAGATGCTAAAGTGTTAACATAAAATGATACGAGTAGTTATACAGTGTTTTATCTGAGTTGCTAAGGCAAGTTAAAATCACGCTTCAATGTTATGTAAGCGTTTCGCCCAGCAGTGTTATAACCTCTGGTAACTTCATATGTGGCATCAAACAGATTATTAAAACTAAACTCTAAGTGAGTCATGTCATTCAGAGTGTAATTGATAAATGAGTCAAATTTAACATAGCTAGACATTGCACCACCTACACCTAGACGTTTTCCAGAAAATGTAGACTTACCGCTAAATTCAAACTTACCAGTTGATTTTGATATTCTAGCAGAGCCAAAATATTTGGCTCTCTTTTGAAGCAATATAGGTTTTGAGGCACTGTTGACTTTCTTAGGCTCCTGGAAAGTTGCACTAATAGTGTACAGGTAATCGTTGAATTTACCTTCAATATTTAATTCAAGCCCCTGATTTTTCTGTTGCCCAGTATTAATATTATAGAACAGCGAACTGTCATATTCGATAGCGTTTGATGTTTTAGTTGAGAACACGGTAGCTCTAGCTAAGATATCTAAGTCTGAGTAAGTAACGGATGCTTCCTTTGTTGTGTGTTCTTCAGCTCTAAGATTTGAGTTTTGACTGTAGCTGTAGGCATCAGGAGCTCTGAAACCTGTAGAATGTGTTAGTGCTATTCTCCATTCATTAGACAGTTGATACCCGTAACCCAATAGGTCAGAAGTTTCTGAAGATGTTTTTGTAACGCCATCATTATAATAATAATCGATTTTATCGTATCTCACATTGCTTTGTATCGAATGCTTGCCCGAATTAATGCTGTATCCGATGAAAGGAGAAATATTGTTTCTATTTGAGGTTGTAGCATCGCGATCATAAGCACTGTAAGCACCCTCAATTCCGGTAGTTATTTCATGAGTTGCCTCTGTAAAAGATAAGGTCGAAGAATTAATCAAACTATATGAGTTTTGTTCTCCCTCTGTTACATCATAATAGTAGCTTGCTGCAGAATTAGCACCCATTCCATCAATGAAGTCTTTGTACGTCAGCCTCGAAAAATTGTAATTTGCTGAGAGGTCTAACCAATTTTGTTTTCTAATTTTATATTTAAAATTATGGCTTTCTGTGTTGGTGTGTAATTCATGCAATCCCGTAGGTGACACATAAGCATTATCTTGTTCTAAGCGACTCTCAGAAATGCGACTTGTCCAAGTTATGTTGGCTCCATTATTTAAGAATTTGTTAACGGTAAGTGCAACGTTTTCACGAACATAACCATCTTTATCAGAGTTTGTTGTATTGCCACTTAAAGAGTCGTATCCGTCAGTATTGATGTCGGATGCAAAAATAGAAATATCAACATCTCCCAAATTCTTTGAGACCCCAACATTCAGCTCGGTAGTATTGAAGCTTCCATGTTTAACTGAGGCATAACCAGTATCTTTTAGGGCTGATGTCTTTGTGATTATATTTATTACGCCTCCAATAGCATTTTCTCCATAAAGTGCAGATGCATTGCCTTTGAGAAGCTCGATTTTCTTAATTTGACTTAAGGGAATATCAACGGCTTTGGGGTATCCGGAGTGGTCAACCTGCGATTTGATGCCATCAATTAATATGACAACGTTTGTACTTGCTTGTCCTCTCATGAATATAAAGGGTGATGAACCTGGTCCCCCACTATATGTAACTTCTATACCAGATTTTTGTGATATAAGTTCACCGAAATTTGTTGCCGATGAAGTCTCTATTTCACTCTCACTTATTACATCAGCGCTAAGCAAAACGTTTTCCAACGGTGTCCTATTGAATGTTGTGATAGAGGCAGCCTTATTAATGACCAGATAATCGATTGTTCCATCTATCTGAATTTTATCTTCAGCTATTACAGAACTTGAAATTATGGAAGTCAAAAAAGGGATAGCTATTATTAGCTTTGAAACGTTCATTCTAAAAACCACTCAGTGTTGCCAATGCGAAAGGCACATTGGCGGTGAAAACTATTCACCTAAGCGGAATTTTCGCTGTAATTTCCATACCTCGTGGAAAGAACATGGTGAGTTATCGGCAGGTCTCCTGACTTATGGATCTTAGCACTGACAGGCCTTCCCATCGTAAAGACAGTGGCAATGTATCTCAGCACTCACCAATTACAGTTGCGAGGACAGTCACAGAATTTCTTCAATAAGATTACTGTGTTCCCTATTAATCGCCGAAGCGAACCGATAATTAATAAATGGGCTTTTATATAAGAAATCACGTTTACAAACCGACGACATTTATTTAGCTGGCGACATTTAATAGTTTTAGTTGGAAAATTTAAAATTCAGGCCGTTTTTTAGGAACAGATATTTTGAACGAGCGAGACAAAAGCATAGGGTCAAGACGTTTGGTACCCCAATTAATCCGCCAATCAAGGTGCGGGCCCGTTGAACGACCAGTTGAGCCAACCGTGCCAATCACCTGTCCTCTGCTAACAGTATCGCCTTCAGTTACAGTCATTGTTTTCAGGTGTGAGTAAGTAGAGTTCAGATAATATCCATGGTCTATGATAATTGTTCCACCGGTAAAATAGAGATCAGACGCCATTGATATAACACCATCAGCGCTCGCAGTCACAGGCGTGCCCTCAGCTGCCGCGATATCAATGCCGTAATGAGGTTGCCGTGGTTTGCCATTTAAAATTCTCTGACTACCATAGATGCCAGTAATGCGGCCAGGTGACGGCCAGTCAAAGCCGTTATGCACCGCATCATTTAACAGGCTAAACATCGCACGGGCTTTTATCACATCAGCACGATCTTTTTTAATCTGTGCAATCGTCTCATCGGGCGGTGTTACAAATTTTTTATTCAGCCCATCGATCCGCTGAACATCATAGTCGCGTATCGACGGCGTGATGACATAGTCGCTTGTTTGTCCTGAAGCGTCCGTTAGCGTCAGAATAACCGGCGCTGTATCATCACGGTGAAATCC
>DNBN01000083.1:0-848 GCA_003491845.1 Porticoccaceae bacterium
ATTGAAAACAAATAATTTACACATAAAAGGAGTGCAAATGAATAAAGAACAAATAGAGAACTTAACTCAAAATTGGATCAATACCTTAGCAACGCAAAGCCCAAAAGAAGTAGTAAATCTATACACAGATGCTGCCATATTAATACCTACAGTTTCCAATAAAATCAGAAAAACCAGAGAAGAAAAGTTAGCTTATTTTAAAACATTCTTACAACAAAAGCCCAAAGCAAATATTACCGAATCAACTGTAACCCTCAACTCTGATGGCGCAACACATACAGGAAAATATGTTTTTAATTTAGAAACAGACAAAGGGCCTCAATCAATAACATGTAGATTTACATTTCAATTTAAACAAGTAGAGAATGGCGAATGGAAAATAACACATCATCATTCATCACTAAATCCTGAAAACTAGCAAAAGAAGCCGCTATAGTTAATGTCTATAGAGAACTCTCCAGCCTCGATTCAATCAGGCGTAAAGCCTTAACAAACCTATTTATTAACAATATATTATGACCATAATCTCTAAAATTATGCCGTGAGGTGGACCTCAGATCAACGTCGCACCCGTCATTATCACCTCGGGTCATTCTAACGATAAAGTCACTGTCAAAATTAGTAAAGAAAAACGAAGCTGATGATTCTATTTTGGCACCTGTTGAGCCGGCATGATAGACCGGCCACCCTAGATAGAATAGAGTTGAAGCGACCAAAAAAGAGGTTTTTTCACAGCTAACCTTTAGCACCATGGTTTCTTGATGTGGGTGGGCATAAAGTCTGTGAATAATTTCCCTATTCTTTACAACTCTGGTGTCTGAGGTATCCACTACACGGGAGTCTCGGTT
>DNBN01000083.1:1068-1471 GCA_003491845.1 Porticoccaceae bacterium
GTATTCTTTACAACTCTAGTGTCTGAGGTATCCATTACACGGGAGTCGCGGTTATTGTAAAACGTCGGAGGATTTGTAATGTCAGTGCTAACATCATTAATCGGTAGTAAGCGCAATCTAATATCAACGATATACTGAACAGCGGAAAATGGCATGATACATAGCAGCATAAATCCAATAAACGTAAAATAAACGGTCTTTGTAAGATAATACCTAACCAAACCCAAAATTAGCCCCATCATTCCCACCAAAAAAGTCAGAAATAACAGTGCGTAGAGGGTAATAAAAAACGGATAACTGGGATAATAACCAACTGACTCTAGAAGAACAGTCAAAAATGCTAAAACTAGCAATATAATAGATGCAACAAATAATACGCTGGTTTTTATCCAATCGGCGGTAG
>DNBN01000083.1:1680-7981 GCA_003491845.1 Porticoccaceae bacterium
TATTGTTTTTATCCAATCGGCGGTAGCAAATTTCATCTCTGTTCCTTGCGCTGTGCATCTAGTATAATCACTGGTTTGGGTCTGCGTTGGAGAATTCAACTATTTTTTTACAATCTACCAAGCTGCTCCACGTAAATTACGAAATACGAGGGCCTGTCCTTGATCATGCTAATTGGCTTGAATCAAACGGTCAGCGTGTACTGAAACTCAACATTGGTAATCCAGGTGCCTTTGGCCTAGATGCACCTGATGAAATTATGCAGGATGTTATTGACAACCTTCGCGAAGCCCAAGGCTACTGCCATAGCAAAGGATTATTCGCTGCTCGAAAAGCAGTAATGCAACGATATCAATCACAAGGAATAAGTGATGTTGATACCGGTGATGTGATTATGGGCAATGGCGTTAGCGAACTCATTGTTTTGGCTATGCAAGGGCTGCTCAATCTTAATGATGAAATCCTTATCCCTGCACCAGACTATCCATTATGGACTGCAGCTGTAGCGATCGCTGGCGGAAAACCTGTACATTATAAATGTAATGAGGCGGACGATTGGCAACCAGATCTGAGCGACATTGAGAGCAAAATTACGTCGCGAACCAAAGGTATCGTGGTTATTAACCCTAATAATCCGACGGGTGCTGTTTATTCTAAAAAGACTCTGCAAGCATTAGTAGCATTAGCAGAAAAGCATCAGCTGATTGTCTTCGCTGATGAAATCTATGACCGAATTATATATGATAATAATGTGCACTATCCTCTGGCGAAACTGGTAAAAAACACCCTTTGCTTAACCTTCAATGGCTTGTCAAAAACCTATCGCCTCGCCGGCTTCAGATCTGGGTGGATGCTTATCAGTGGTGCTACGGATAAGGCAAGTAGTTATATCGAGGGGCTAGAAATGTTAGCCTCTATGCGTCTGTGCGCAAATGTGCCAGCGATGCTAGCTGTTCAAACCGCTCTTGGTGGACGACAAAGTATTAATGACTTAATATTACCCGGCGGACGCCTTTTGGCTCAACGTGACTTATGTCTTGAACTACTAACTGCTATCCCTGGTGTCAGTTGTTTTGAACCGCAATCAGCCATGTATTTATTTTTTAGACTAGACCCCCTTATGTACCCTATCGATGATGATGAAAGCTTCGTGCTAGAGCTGCTAAAAAGCAAGCATTTATTATTAGTGCAAGGCTCTGCCTTCAATTGTGGGGATACTCAACACTTTAGAATTGTATTTTTGCCCGACCGAGACATGCTCCAAGAAGCAATTGGTAAACTCGCCGAGTTCCTTAGCGACTATCGCGCAACTTAAAACCAAGCCCTTCTAGTTGATAGCGTTGGTTGTCGGAAAAATTCTTTCCATCAGAGCTTATGACAGTCCAGTCGTTCTGTATCCGCGTCGGATAAGTTTTGCGAAGATCATCAAAAATAGAAGCAACTGTCGCCTTCCCTGAGGTTTCGCGAGGATGTAGTAGTGATTGGCGCATGCGTATATCATCATCAAGCACGTTATATGATGCCAAAATTATATCACTTAGCGTGTCAGTGCACTGACAGGCTATTTCCACGCAACTTAGGGGCTCATAAGGCTTTATAGGGACTTTGTTAGGCAACCAATCTATAAATGCCTCAAAAATCATTTTAGTACCGTTAATCTTACCTTCTCTGCTATATCCTGCAATATGCGGAGTTCCAATAGAAACCTTATTCAGTAATTCTAGATCAATTTCAGGTTCATCCGACCACACATCAAGAGCAACTTGTAATTCAGGCTGGGTAGTAAGTAATCTCAAAAGCGCGGCATTATCAACCACATCACCACGACCGGCATTAATCAGTAATGCCGATGAATTTAGGCGACTAAGCACATTCTGGTCAAATAAATGGTAGGTTGGGAAAGGCCCCTCATAGGTCAGCGGCGTGTGAAGACAAACAATATCGCAACGCAGAACACTATCAAAATCACTCAAAGGAATATCTTCATTGGTTAAGAATGGATCATAGACACAACAGTCAATATCTAATGCTTTAAGGGTTCGCAGCAAAAGTCCCCCAACATTACCACAACCAACAATACCGATATTTTTATGCTGCCAATAAGGTTCCAGATAAGACATAACCGAAAGATCGTACTGAACAACCGCTGCAGCATTGCAACCAGGTGCATATGCAAATTTAATATCATGCGCACATAGATAATCAATATCAATATGATCAACACCAATGGTAGCTGAACCAACAAATTTTACAGCGGATTCAGCTAGTAATGTCTCATTAACTAGGGTAACAGATCGCACCAATAGAACATCAGCATCAACAATATCTGCGGCCGAAATCGATCGTCCAGCCATAAGGGTAACATCACCAAACGGACTAAATAGAGCTTCCACCATGGGCATATTTTGGTCAGCTACAATTTTTAATCGGGCATTAGTCATGCTGTTTCTCGTCCAGGCTCAATCATGCCCGAGTGCATTAGATCCGGTCGCTGCTTAAGAGAAGCTATACGTCCATCAAAAACATCACCAAAACCCATTTCTTGGGCAAACAATTCAAATGCTTGAACCTGAACTCCTACCCAAGAAATTTCATTTAAAATGGGCATGTCTGGAACATCTTTTACGATCGTTGCCAGAGTCTTAGATAGCTTAATTTGATCAGTACAACCGCTTAATCGAGTAGCAAGTTTTTTTGCGCCTCTAATCGGTAGATCTTGAAGTTGATCCAAGTGATCTAATATAGCCTCTACATTTGGAAAATAATTTAATAGTTGTCGAGCTGTCTTGGCGCCAATACCAGAAACACCAACAATACTATCACTTTGATCCCCCACCAAAGCTAAGTAATCTGCCATCTGCCCACAGCCTATATCTAGTTCCTTTTCGATCTGACGCTGCACTTTGGGCTGAGCTTTCCCAAGGTCCCAATAAAGAGTGTCATCATCAATCAGCTGTAATAGATCTTTATCACGACTTATTATCACCGGCTGGACTCCAGCATCTTTGGCCACACACGTCATGGAACCAATCAAATCATCAGCTTCATATTTATCTGATGCCATCTGAGAAACCCCTAGGACTCTGCAGAGCTGCCGACATGCATTCAACTGAAAAGCTAACTCCTCATTTGGAAGCTCTCGATTGGATTTATAGTCATCGCAAAGCTGATGGCGAAATCCCGAATGAAGACTTTCGTCAAAAGCACAAAACATATATTTGGGTTGTTTTTTTATTAAAAAATCTAACATAAATTGAGTGAAACCATATACCGCGTTGGTTGGATGACCTGTAACCGAAGATCGCCATTTTTCAGGCAACGTAAAATAACTGCGGAAAATATATATTGATGAGTCGACAAGAAAAGCTTGCATTAGATAACTCTGGTCAATTGCCTTAAATCATAATGTTCTGAAAGACTAGCATCAATACCAAAGTGGCATTGCAACGCGCGTAAAAACTGCAAGCCCCTTGGTGGAATACTGGTTGATGAACACCATAATGTGGTTTGCTCTACCAATGCAGTGGCAAAAGCATTGGTGGAACCGCTTTTTTTATCGCCCATCAGATTGTCTACACTGATAATGAAGCCCTCTTGACAGGCGACACTAAACATCCATTCTAACGCTTGAGGTTTAATCTCCGCCGCTAAAAATGCGTTCTGCTGTTGAGCCGTGCGTCCATCAGGGTTATACCAGTAGCCGTAATCCATCTGAGCTCTGCGATCTGACCCAGCAATACACCAGTGCGCTATTTCATGAAGAGCACTGGCTAGGTAATCGTCTTTAAATATTATTTTAGCGTAGCGATTTGACTGTCCCGACGGAACATACAGCGGCTCTTCACCACCACCTACTAATGTCGTTTTGAAAGCGTACTCAAACTCAGAGCAAAAAGTCCCGACGATTACATCCAACTTACCACTATATTTTGGACTCATTTTACCTTGCCGCAACACCCCTTAATGGCGATAAATGAAATACCGAATGATCTCATAACAAAAATATAACCTAAACATACTAGTTAGGCAGGATTTCCATAACTCATCAATCTATCATACCGCTTGATTAGCACGTCATCTATTGGCTGGGACTGCAATTCCGTAAGCTGGCTAAAAAGATGTTCCTTTAATGTTTGAGACATAGTTTCGATATCTCTATGCGCTCCACCCATCGGCTCAGGGATGGTTTGATCAATAATATTTAATTTCTCAAGACCAGCAGATGTAACACCCATAGCCTCAGCAGCGTCGGCAGCTTTATCACTACTTTTCCAAAGAATATTGGCACAGCCCTCAGGGGAGATAACAGTATAGGTACTGTACTGCAACATATTTACCTTGTCTCCCACACCAATGCCAAGAGCGCCACCTGAACTACCTTCACCAATAACCGTACAAATAATCGGTGTCTTTAATCTTGACATAACGGCTAAATTTCTAGCGATGGATTCAGAGATATTTCGCTCTTCTGAGTCAATACCCGGGTAAGCCCCAGGAGTATCTATAAGAGTAATTACCGGTAAATTAAAACGCTCGGCCGTCTCCATCAGTCGCAGTGCCTTACGGTAACCTTCTGCTTTGGGCATACCAAAATTGCGCATAACCTTGTCGGTCACACCTCGACCTTTTTCTTGCCCTATCACCATAACTGGCAATCCTTCAAGACGAGCAACTCCTCCAACAATGGCACTATCATCTCCGAAATGCCTATCACCATGCATTTCTTCCCAGTCGGTAAATATACGGTCAATATAATCTAGTGCATAGGGGCGATGAGGGTGACGAGCAACTTGCACTACTTGCCATGGCGTTAACTTTGCATAAATATTTTGCGTTAGTTTTTGCGATTTATCGCGTAATTTAACGACCTCTTCAGCAATATTTAAATCATTATCATTGCCTACTAACTGAAGCTCTTCAATTTTTGCTTCTAATTCTGCAATAGGTTGCTCGAACGACAAATAATCTAAATTCATTGCTATGCATGTCTCTCTAAAAGATCGGCTGATTTTACACTACGCTAGTTTAACATTTTTATGGTTATTGAGCACCATTGTATCAATCATAGTGCATTACCACGTTATTTTCCCCAAACTGATTGATAAGCCTTTTGATTAATTCATCTGTTGGTTTTATTTTCCATTGCTTCCCAAGATTTAAACCAGCCTTCGCATCAGGACGTTGGTAGTTAATACTAATGTTACAATTACCATCGCGATAAGAGTATAAAGTGTCATACAATGCATCAACCCAATTCACCTGACTGCTATTAATATTCACCTCTAATACCCGTAATCGTGAGCAACGAGACTCATATATTGACTGAATCGACTCCGCTACCATTTTAAGGCCACCGCTAAAGCTATCCTCTGATACCGTGCCTTTAACCACTACCAACGCATCCTTGGTAAGACCCTCACGGTACGCTGTATATTTGTCAGCCCACACAGAAAGCTCAATTCGTCCACTTTTATCGTCAAGAGTCAAAAATGCGAAACTATCACCGCGTTTGTTTTTCAAGACTCTGAGCCCAACTATCATTCCAGCAATCGTATCTGCCTCTTTGCCCGGACGCAGATCTACTATTCTGTTAGGTAGCATCTTTTTTAGTTCAAGAGAATATTCATCGATAGGATGACCTGTTAAATAAAGACCGAGGGTATCTTTCTCTCCATTGAGGCGCTCTTTAACTGACTGATGTACCGTGGAAATATAAGCGTTATAGTTTATTTCTGAAGCACTATCTACCACAGATTCTCCGAAAAGATCACCCATGCCACTTACTTTATTACGTTCATGTTGCTCAGCTAATTTAATAGCTTCATCCATACAGCCCAACATAACTGCGCGCTTGTAGCCTATTTCACCCACAGGTCCTATGGCATCAAAAGCCCCGCTGCGTATCATGGCATCAACGCTTCGTTTGTTGACCTTACGGCCATCAACCCGAGCACAAAAATCAAACAAATCTTTAAAAGGGCCGCCCTCTTCTCGGGCAACAATAATAGCGCCCACTGGCCCTTCACCAAGACCCTTAATGGCACCTAACCCATAAATAATATCACCGGATTGATTAACACTAAAATGAAACTGTCCTAAATTCACATCTGGCGGTAACAGTTCAAGGGACAATGCTCTACATTCATCAATAAAGGTAACCACTTTATCTGTTTTATCCATATCAGAAGAAATGGTTGATGCCATAAATTCGGCAGGATAGTGCGCCTTTAGCCAACCAGTCTGGTAGGCAACTAAGGCGTAGGCGGCTGAATGAGATTTGTTAAAACCATAGCCTGCAAATTT
>DNBN01000083.1:8236-20871 GCA_003491845.1 Porticoccaceae bacterium
AAACCATAGCCTGCAAATTTTTCCATTAAATCAAAAATATTGGACGCAAGATGTTCTGCAAAACCTTTGCCGATGGCACCCTGAACAAATAAATCTCTCTGTTTTGCCATTTCTTGAGCATTTTTTTTGCCCATTGCGCGGCGTAACAGGTCAGCTCCGCCTAGGGTATAACCACCCATCTCTTGCGCAATTTGCATTACTTGCTCTTGGTAAAGAATTACACCATAGGTCGGTTCCAGTGCAGGCTTTAAGCATTCATGTTGATACTGGGGATGTGGGTAACTAACCTCAGCACGACCTTTTTTACGATTTATAAAATCATCCACCATCCCCGACTGCAAGGGACCAGGTCTAAACAACGCTACTAAGGCGACAATGTCTTCAAAGCGGTCAGGACCAAGTTTTCGAATAAGTTCCTTCATACCGCGAGATTCAAGCTGAAATACGGCAGTGGTTTCGCCTCGCTGCATCATTTCATAAGTTGCACTGTCATCTAAGGGTATTTTTTCAAGAATTAGAGGATCTTCAGCGTTATCTAAGCGAGTTACATTGATCATCTTTAGCGCCCAATCGATGATTGTCAGCGTTCGCAGACCAAGAAAATCAAATTTTACAAGGCCGGCCTCCTCAACGTCATTTTTATCAAACTGACTTACCACACCAGTGCCGTTTTCATCACAATATATGGGCGAAAAATCAGTAATCCGAGTTGGCGCAATAACGACTCCACCAGCATGTTTACCGCAATTTCGAGATACACCTTCAAGCTGTAACGCCATAGACCAAATTTCGGCAGCTTCATCATCGGCGGCTAAAAACTGACTTAAATCATCTTCTTGCTCAACGGCTTTTTCAAGGGTCATACCGACTTCAAACGGAATCAATTTAGATAGCTTATCAGCTAAACCGTAGGATTTTCCTTGTACTCTTGCAACATCTCTAACTACCGCTTTAGCGGCCATAGTGCCAAAAGTTACAATTTGAGAAACCGCATCACGTCCATATTGTTCAGCCACATAGGCGATCACTCTATCTCGACCCTCCATGCAAAAGTCAATATCAAAATCTGGCATAGAGACGCGTTCAGGATTTAGAAAGCGCTCAAAAAGAAGGTCATATTCAATGGGGTCTAGGTCGGTGATTTTTAGAGCGTAGGCAACCAGTGAACCAGCACCTGAACCCCTCCCAGGTCCGACGGGAATATCATTAGCCTTAGCCCAGCCGATAAAATCCATCACAATCAGAAAATAACCAGGAAAACCCATTTCAATAATAATTTTTAACTCAAAGGCCAACCGCTCTCTGTAAAGTTGCTGATGTTCGGGGAACGTCGGATCCTGCTGATCAAAGAGCTGCCCTAAACGCTCATCAAGACCACTATTGGATATCTCGACCAAAAACTCATCAATGGTTTTACCAGATGGGATGGGGTAATCAGGTAAAAAGTATTCACCCAATCTAAGGTCCAAATTACAGCGTTTTGCTATTTCTACTGTATTTTCAATCGCTTCCGGGATATCTTCAAATAACGCCACCATTTCATCTGAACTACGTAAATATTGCTGATCAGAAAAACGACGCTCTCGCCGCGGGTCATCTAGAGAACGCCCCTCATGGATACAAACTCGTGCCTCATGAGCCTCATACTCCTCTTGCCCTATAAAACGAACATCATTGGTTGCAACCACAGGGCAGTCCAGAGCCATGGCAAGATCAACGGCAGCATGCAAGTAATCCTCTTCATCCACTCGACCAGTGCGCTGCAGTTCAAGATAACAGCGATTTGGAAATACCCGCATTAACTTTTTTAGGGTATTTTGCGCATCGTGAGTTCGCCCCGAAACAAGCGCATTACCAATCTCTCCAAGCCTTCCACCTGAGAGTACAATAAGACCTTCATTAAAGGTCTCCAACCAAGAGGTTCTGATCGTCGGGACACCTTGTTTCTGACCTTCTTGATAAGCTTTAGATATTAAAAGCGTGAGATTTTTATAACCCTGATTATCCATGACTAATAACACTAGCTGCGTCAGAAGACCCTCACTAGAGTCGTCAAGAACCAAAACGTCAGCACCCACTATGGGTTTAACACCGGCGTTCTGAGCTGCTTTATAGAACTTCACCAAGCCAAAAAAATTATTAAAATCGGTTAAGGCAATTGCCGGCATACCGATCTCGGCTACTTTCGCAGCAAGGGGCTTAATTCGAACTAACCCATCGACAAGCGAATACTCAGAATGAAGCCTTAAATGGACAAATTGTGAAGACATATTATACTTTGGTTAAAAGATGCTCAGCATCAATCCTGTAATGACTAAAACTGTCTTTCATCAAGTCAAATACTGTACCATCAAATTCCGGGATACTTTTATTAGAGAGTTTTGCAGGAGCAACGGTATCTCCCCACTTTATAATTCCAGCTCCACAGGTTAAGCCCGCACCAAAAGTAGCAGTTAAGATGGTCATTCCTGGTTTGACAGAGCCATCCGCCAGAGCATCACAGAGCGCTAGAGGGATAGATGCTGCAGAAGTATTTGCATATTCGTCAATACAGACAATTACTTTTTCCATAGGGAAATCCAGACGTTTTGCTAATGACTGAATAATACGTATATTTGCTTGGTGCGGAATAAAAAGGTCTATATCCTCAGGGGTAAGATTTTCTCTCTCAAGTACCGTGGCAATGGAGTCGCTCATTCCCTTGACCGCACTTTTAAAAATCTCTTGACCCTCAAAATTAAGGGAAATAAAAATATCATTAGTAAAGTGCGCTGGAGACATTCCCCAGCTTGGTAAATGAAGACACTCCCGACTATTCGGTATGCAGCTTATGTGGCCCGAGAGAAGCCCTAATTTCTGGTCTGTAGCCTCTAAAACAATAGCGCCGGCACCATCACCAAATAAGAAGCATGACTCCCGTTTTTGCCAATCCATTGCCAATGAAAGCCTTTCAGATCCAACAACAAGCGCTTTTTTAATGGAGCCAGCCTTAATCATATCAGACGCCACATTGACACCATAAAACCAACTAGTACAGGCAGAATTCAAATCAAAAGCGGCCGCTTTTACAGCCCCTAACTCATTTTTTATAAAGCTTGCAGTATTAGGACAAATTTCCTCAGGCGTCGTTGATCCCAGCACAATCAGATCAATATCAGACGCCAATACTCCAGCAGCAGCAAGCGCTCTCTCACAGGCAAGCCAACCCATTATTCCAGTTGAAACATGACTGTAATGACGCTGTTTAATCCCAGATCGTGAATAAATCCACTCATCACTGGTCTCAACAACTTTACTCATATCATCATTGGTCATCAGTAATGGAGGAACGTAACTACCACAACCCGTTATTTCAGCATATTTCAAGCTAAGAACTCCCCTGCAATTAGATTTTTCAATGTCGTTTGAATGTAAAGGTTGTAACCTCACAACTCAAGCAATAAGTCTAGATTTACTAGTTTATCTATAAAGAGTGGTGATTATAAAAAATTATCACCCCTAAGGCATCAGCTGAGACTATAAAAAGGTCAAAAAAGATCGTTCTGTTCGATACCTAACCCTTCGCTCACTGGCGCGAAAGAACGACGATGGATCGCGCAAGGGCCTAATCGTTGCAAAGCTTCAAGGTGCTGCGGCGTCCCATAACCCTTATTCTTTGCAAAGCCATAGCCAGGATACTCTTTATCAAAGGTCTGCATCTCAGCATCTCTAACTACCTTGGCAATTATCGACGCGGCACTTATAGCCTCGACACGACCATCTCCCTTGACTACAGCTTCCGCTGCATACTCCCACTGGGGTAATCGGTTGCCATCCACGGCGACGTAATCAGGTTTCATCTCTAGCCCTAGAACCGCTCGTCGCATCGCCATCAATGTAGCCTGTAATATATTAAATCTATCAATTTCTTCTACTGATGCTCTGCCAATCGCCCAGCAAGTGGCTTGACCAACGATATCACCATACAGGTTTTCACGCTGTCGCGCGCTTAAGGATTTTGAATCTACCAATCCATTAATTTGATGATCCAGAGGCAGTATAACTGCTGCAGTGACTACATCACCTGCTAGGGGACCCCGACCAACCTCATCAACACCGGCTAAGAGCCGAACACCTCTCGGTGGCGACCACTGACTAGTCATTCTAATAACTCCAAGATAGCTTGAGCAGCTAAATCACCAGAATTTAGCTTCAAAGATGATTGTATTTGATCAAATCGCTCTAGCAAGTGGCGTCTATCGTTTGCTGATAGAGCCCCCTGGACTGCATGACTAAGCTTTTCAAGCGTCGCATCTTCTTGAATTAATTCAGGGACTAACATTTCATTAGCAAGCAGATTAGGAATAGATACATAGGGCGTCTTAATGAATGGAGAGACTAATGTATGCGTAATTATCCCTAGCTTATAGCTTACAACCATTGGCTTTTTGAGTAACATCGCTTCTAGCGCGGTCGTGCCTGAGGCTAAAAGCACTGCGTCCGAAGCAGCCATGGCAAGATGAGAATCCCTCAAAATAAGAGTGATATTAGAACCATTTTGTGCAGATAGTATTTCCTGCAATTGCCGGTACCGAGCCTCATTGGCCGCAGGCACAACGACATGAAGATTTTTAATTTTAGAAGTTACGTCTCCAACCACAGCTATGAATAGTTTAGCAAGTAAAGCGACCTCTCCTGAACGACTTCCTGGCATCACACATAAAAGAGGCTGATTTGAAGATAATCCCAGCACTTCTCTTGCCTCACTCACATCAGGTTGAGAGTCAAGTTCAGTGGCTAAGGGATGCCCTACAAAACGCACAGGAACCTTGTGTTCTCTATAAAAGGCGGCCTCAAACGGCAACAGTGTTAACATAAGATCCACTGCTCGTTTAATTTTCTTGATCCTCCCCTGCCGCCAGGCCCAAACGGAAGGACTGACATAGTGGACAGTCCTAATGCCGGTCTGCTTGAGTTTAAGTTCAATATTAGTCGTAAAATCGGGAGAATCTATCCCTATAAATACCGAAGGTGGTGATGTTTTATAGCGTGTAATAATCGACCGACGTATATTGAGAAGTTCGGGAAGACGCTTTAGTGGCTCAATAAAACCCATTACAGAGAGACGTTCCATATCATGCAAAGACTTAAAACCTTCAGCCTTCATCTTCTCACCGCCGATGCCCTCAAAGCAGGCATTAGGAAATATTCTCTTCAATCCACGAATTAAATCAGCGCCAAGCACATCCCCAGAGGCCTCACCAGCAACAATCGCAAAAACCGGAGCCTGGGCCGTCATAGATTAACGGATGATCCCACGCGTAGACCGCTCTACAGATTCAATGAACATCAAAACAATAGGGTCATCGCCAAGATCGGAGATAGACAAAAGAGCTTCTTCGAGACGCAAACCACGGCGATAAAGGATTTTATACATCCTATTGGCCAAGGAGATCTGTTCGGCAGTAAAACCACGGCGCTTTAACCCCTCACGATTAATAGTCCTCGGCTCTGCGGGACTTCCTGAAACAGTAACACCGGCAGGGACATCATGATAGATAAATGAAGCTGGCCCAATAAAACAGTGAGCGCCTAAATGAACATACTGATGTACCATCGCAAAACCAGACAATATTGCCCAGTCTCCAACATAGACATGACCGGCAACTGCAGCATTATTAGTCATAACAACATTATCACCAAGCACGCAGTCATGACCAACATGCACATAAGCCATCAGAAGATTATTATTACCAATTTCAGTGACACCTTTATCTTGCACTGTACCTCGATGAATAGTCACCCCTTCCCTAATGGTATTATTATCCCCGATCAGTAATCGCGTAGACTCACCTTTATACTTCAAATCAGGAGTATCTTCACCTACGCTTGAGAATTGATAAATTTGATTACGCTTACCAATAACGGTAGGACCTTTGATTACCACATGAGAAGCAATACTGCAGTCGTCACCAATCTCAACATTAGGACCAATATATGTCCAGGGACCAATATTGACATTGTTCCCTATAACTGCTGAACCATCTACGACAGCACTGGGATGAATCACTGAAAATTTTCCCTATCTCTGTATGCACAAAGCAGCGTTGCTGCGCAGCATACCTCTCCATCAACCGTTGCCGATGTCTTAAAACGCCAAATATTCCGTTTCACCGCCTCAACTTCTGACGCTAGCATTAATTTATCACCTGGAACAACAGGTCTTTTGAATCGCACTTTATCAACCCCTGCAAAGAGGTAAAGTTTACCGTCATCAGCGGTGGTATTGGTGGAGGCGAAACCAAGTATGCCAGAAGCTTGGGCAAGAGCCTCTATAGTCATCACGCCAGGAAAGATTGGCGAGCCAGGGAAGTGGCCATTGAAAACGTCCTCGTTAATACTAATATTTTTATAAGCAAGTATCCGCTCGTTTGGTACCAGCTCTACCACCCTATCCACCAGTAGCAGCGGATATCGGTGTGGCAGTAACGTCATTATTTCATTTATGTTCATAACGAATCTCAATGCTATGTGGCATTTAATTGATGCTCATTTGGATCGACGTTAAAGCCGACGACCTACTAATGCAAATCATTTCTCTATCTTATCTACACGTCGCGCAAGTTTATCTAGCTGACCGATTCGAACAGAATTCTTCCGCCATTCTCGAGAGGACATCAAAGGCGTTGAACCAGATGAGTATGATCCTGGCTTGGAAATTGACTTTGTGACCAATGTTCGTGCCGTCAACATCACGTTGTCACAAACAGTAACGTGGCCAACAATACAGGCATCGCCACCTAAAATACAATTTTGCCCTATCTTGGCGCTACCCGCTAGGCCCGAGTAGGCAGCCATAGCAGTGTTGTCACCAACTACAGCGTTATGCGCTATCTGCACATGATTATCTATTTTAACTCCGTTGCCGATGACGGTATCCTGAAGCGCGCCACGATCGATAGTGGAGCAAGCACCAATTTCCACATCATGACCAATACTAACTCCGCCAATCTGGTGGATTTTTTGCCAACTACCATCGCCACGCGGAGCTATTCCAAAACCATCGGCACCAAGCACTGAACCGCTGTGAACACGAACACGATCACCAATCTTGACGTTGTGATAAACAGTCACATTGGCCGCCAAATAACCATTCTCTCCAATCGATGAATTTTGGCCAATAACACTGTTAGCTTGTATCTGGCAACCGCTACTAATTTGGACACCCGCTTCTATTACAACGTTAGGTCCTATATATACATCTGTTGCAATAACTGCTGAGGGATCTATTGTAGAACTTGGGTGTGTGGTATTTTGATAGTCAGCAACCTTATCGAACTTAGCCGATAAACGTGCATAGGCCAGATAGGGATGGTCTGTTATCAGACAATGACCTGAAAAACAATCTGCATGTTGAAGACTTAAAATTACCACAGAAGCGTTACAACTAGGAAGGTCTTTAACGTACTTCGGATTAGCCAAAAAGGCGATCTCTCCCTCACGTGCTTCTTTGAGAGTATTCAAGCCCAAAATCTGCAGCAAGGGATCACCGCGTAGCTCAACATTGAGATATGCGGCAATCTCACCGAGTAAAAGTTTACCCTTCATACAGAAGCATTACTTCGTGGATACGGTATTTGTGAGCTTATTTAATCTATCCACAACTTTTGCCGTTAAATTGCTCTCAGGATTAGCAATAATCACTGACTCAGCTCTCAACAGCACAGTTACTTTCTCTTCAGCAACAACCTCTGACAACGCCTGTTGAAACGTTGGTGAAAGCTCTTGCATGATTTTTTGCTGTAACTGCTGCTGTTCACCCTGTATTTTTTGTACTGCTAGGTCATAGTCGGCTTTTGAGTACGACATTTTTTTCTGGTGCTCAGCAGACTGCTCTGCGGACCAACCCAATCGCTTAATTTCAGCTTCTTTTGCCATCGCCTGAAGATCTGCTGCAGAACCTTCAGCTTTGGCCTTCAGTGCCACAAAATCAGCACTTTCCAATGAAGTTTTGACACTATTCTGAGCATAATCAGAGGCAAACATGGCTGACTGTATATCAATTACAGCTAATTTTTCCTGCGCACTGACGGCCACAGATAGAGTTCCAAAAATGCCTACCAAAAAAAATACAACCGACTTCAAATTACTCACAATACTTCTCCAGACTTTAGATTTAAATTAAAATTGATTTCCTAATGAAAACTGAAACACTTCGGTCTCATCGAAATCATCAGAGTTTAGGGGCTTCGCTATACTGAACGTAATGGGCCCAAAACCACTTAACCAAGTAGCGCCCAAACCAACAGAATACTTAAGTTCGCCTTCTTCAGGACTGAAACAATTTACCTCAAGATCATCACATTTGGTATTAAAAACATTACCTGCATCGAAAAATAATGCAGATTGCACTGATCGCTGATCTTTTACGAAGGGCAACGGGAAAATAACTTCAGCGCCCAAAACGATCTGTACATTACCACCCACCGGTCGCGCACGACTATAACCCTGAGAGGCACTATTTTGTGGTCCTAGGGAATAGCGCTTAAATCCTCTCACTGAGCCTAAACCACCGCTATAGAAATTCTTAAAGAATGGCATCTGTGTGGTATCGCCAAAGCTCTCACCATAAGCAAGATCGGCCTTTAGTTTCAGGGTCAACTGGTTGGTTAAACCTCTAAAATGCGTACCTTTGTACGTGACCTTAAAATACTCCAATCCCGACCCAGGCACAGACACATCAAAGCCCAATCGCTGCGATGTACCGCGTGTAGCAAAAATGCCTCTGTTGAGCGTTGATTTTCCCCAATTGAGATTAGCATTTACTGATTTAAACCAGTTACCATTATCTGAAACGAATTTTTCAATAACCGCTGAAGTTGTATAATCTCCAAGATCAAGCTCTAAGAATTCGTAGCCTAACCCAAAGCCAATACGCTCAACTTCTGACAGCGGATAACTCCAGTTGACACTAACACCACGAGTATCCTGAGAAAAAGGTTGCAGCCTCAACTTGCTGTAATCGGTGTCCCTCGCATAAATACTGTAGCCTGCACTAACACCATCAGTGGTAAAATAAGGCTCTGTATAACTAAAGTTAAGCGAGCTTTGATAAGTACTTTTATTTATTCCTACACCAACTTGCTTGCCTGTTCCCAAAAAATTATTTTCCGTAAGATTAGCGCCAAGCATCAGCCCATAGCCTTGAGAGTAACCTAAATTTGCACCTACAGATCCAGAGGGTTGCTCCTCTACGGTGTAAATAACATCGATTTGATCATTGGTACTAGCCACAGGAATATTCTCAACCGCAACTTCTTTAAAGAAGCCTACGCGCTCAAGACGGACTTTTGAGAGCTCTATTAGTGCATTATTTGCTGAGCCACCCTCCATCTGTCGCATTTCTCGACGAAGTACCTCATCTGATGTCTTAGTATTACCACGAAACTCAATACGACGAACGTAGGCTCGCATTCCCGGTTTTACTAAAAAAGTCACTTTTGCAGTCTTAGCATCTTCATCTAACTCAGGATATCCCTCTACTTCAGCAAAGGTATACCCTTCATTGCCCAATCTCTTAGTTATGTATTCGCTTGATGTAGTCATGAGTATTTGAGAAAAAATAGCATCTTCTCTAAGAAGAACCAAAGCTCTAGCCTGATTTTCAGGAATAATCAAATCCCCTGCAAGTTCAATTCCACTAATAGTGTAGATATCACCTTCATCGATATTAATAGTTATGAATACGGACTCTTTGTCAGGACTTACCGATACCTGCGTACTGTTTATAGTAAAGCGAAGATAGCCACGATCTAGATACCAACTTTCTAAAGTTTCAAGGTCACCCGATAGTTTCTCACGAGAATACTTATCATCACTAGTAATCCAAGACAACCAACCAGTTTTATTTTGCTCAAATTGCTCAAGTAAATCTTGTTCAGCAAAGTGAGTGTTACCAACAATATTGATATGCCGTATTTTAGCAACATCACCTTCATCAATATTAATATTTACCGAAACGCGATTGCGTGGCAACGTCTTTACTTCGGTTTCCACCAGAGCACCATATCTCCCTTGAGACACATATTGGCGCTGAAGCTCCTGACCCATACCTTCTAAAATAACTTGGCGAAATATCTGCCCCTCAGCCAAGCCATTATCTCGCAGAGCATCCATCAACTGATCAGTTTCAATCGCCTTATTACCTTCGATATTTATTTCAGTAACCGCAGGGCGCTCGACAAGACCCACCACTAAAATACCGTTCTCTCGAGCCATAATAACGTCGGCAAAATAGCCCGTACGAAACAAAGACCGGGTCGCATCTCGAACTGATGCTTCATCAATAGAATCACCAACACTTATAGGCAAGGAGGCAAATACAGTGCCAGCAGAAACCCTTTGAAGGCCTTCGATACGAATATCGAGCACCTGAAAATCGTCTGCATGAACCATACTTGTGAATGCTACAAAAAACAGAATAAAACGTGTAATAAGTTGCTTCATTAAAACTTCTTACCCCAGTATAAATATCAAAAGATAACTCAAAATGAACGCATGAGATCGTTAAATGTAGCAACAATCATCAAACTCATCAGTACAGTCAAACCCGCCTTGTAGCTGACTACTTGAACCCCCTCAGACACAGGTGAGCCCTTAAATAACTCAATAATGATGAAGATCAAATGACCACCGTCTAAGACCGGAATTGGCAGAAGATTCATCACGCCGAGCATTATACTCAGAATGGCGACAAAGCGAATAAAATTATCCAGTCCTGACTTCGCTGTGTCACCCGCTACTTTGGCAATAGTGATCGGCCCACTTAGGTTTTTCGGACTTAATTCGCCCACAACCAGCTTGCCGATAGACTTGACAATCGACACACTGGTGTCTACCACCTCCATAAATGCTCTAGGAATAGCTTCAAGAGGACCATAGGATAAAATTCTGATATTTTCCTCAGCATATCTGACTGCAGAGGACAGCTGGATACCCAACCGACCAATATTTTCACCTTCAACACGTTCAGAATTAGGCGTTACGAAGATATCAAGATCTGCCCAACTCTGATCTGCAATCTGTCTTTCAATCCCCAGCTTTATTTGCCTGCTTGGGCTGCCAGATACACCTTTCATAAATTGTTGTATAGATTCAATCTTTTGATCGTCTATTGATACTAATCGATCCCCAGCCAGCAGCCCATCGCGCTCGCCAGCTTTATCAGCCACTACAGCAGTAATGGTCAAGGTCTCAAGCTCTACAGACGGAGATAACCCCAACTCTTGCATAAGCATAGGCACCTCTTCTCCAGACAACCAACGAGTAACAGGTATACTCAGTTGGTAACGGATATCACTGTCAGGGTAGGTTACTGAAAAAGGGATACTGCCCGTTGTTCCAACATAGTCAAACAGTTTCTTTGATAATTCCGACCATGTCTCTACTGGACTATTGTCAAGCTCAACAATTGTCATATCGACTTCAAAACCTGAATTCTCCGCTGGAGAGCCCGCTCTAACATCACCGATAACTGGAGCTAAACCACTCTCACCACCTAAAAATATCATCCAAAAAATCACACCGGCTAACAAAAAGTTGGCCATAGGACCCGCAATAATGATGGCCATACGCTGCCATGGCGTTTTTCGAGTAAACGCATGAGGAAGATCAACATTGGTAACCTTATCAGTCCGCTCATCGAGCATCTTTACATAACCACCAAGCGGTAATACAGCTAACACAAATTCGGTCCCATGCTTGTCATGCCAACTAAACATGGTTTTTCCAAAACCGATCGAGAAGGTTTCTACCTTGACACCACAGCGTCTAGCAATCCAAAAATGACCGAATTCGTGAAACGTCACCAAACTACCAAGGGCAATAAACGTATAAAAAAGTGTCAAAGCAATATCTATCATTTACCGTTCTATCCTAGAAATATAAGTGGCTGATGCTCGCCGAGCTTTAATGTCTGTATCTTGGACTAGTTCAAGCGTATCTGGTTCAGTAAAATTAAAATTAAACATAGACTCTTGTACAACCTCAGCAATCTGAGTGAAGTCAATCCGCCCCTGCAAAAAAGCCTCAACTGCAACTTCATTTGCCGCGTTTAATACCGCAGGAGCATTTTGCCCAAGACGAGCAGCTTCTAATGCCAACACCAAACACGGGAAATTAATTAAATCTGGAGCCTCGAAATCTAATCTTGCGACCTCGATTAAGTTTAAATTGTCAACCCCAGACACTATCCGCTCAGGCCATGCTAGTGCGTGGGCTATAGGTGTTCGCATATCTGGATGACCCATCTGTGCAAGCACCGAGCCGTCTACATACTGCACCAAAGAGTGGATAACACTTTGAGGATGCACAACTATATCAATTTGAGTCGGATTTACATCAAAAAGCCAACAGGCTTCTATCAACTCCAACCCTTTATTCATCATACTGGCAGAATCCACAGATATTTTGTTGCCCATACTCCAATTTGGATGCGCACAGGCCTGTTCTGGCGTTACATTTTTCATATCTGCTAGGGTTAAACCTTTAAACGGCCCACCTGATGCAGAGAGAAGAATCTTGTTCACACCCGCTAACGACAAACGCTTGTTTATCGGCAAGCATTGGAATATCGCATTGTGCTCGCTATCAATAGG
>DNBN01000284.1:0-208 GCA_003491845.1 Porticoccaceae bacterium
TTTTATCAATAATTCGAGTAAAGGCAGCAAATTCTAGTTCGCCAGCAGGTTGTCCTTGGGCTTGCATTGACATTAATTTTTCTGATTTTTTCAATACCTCATCGGGCACTGGAATAATGGCTTGTCCGCTGGCATCGCAAGCAACTTGAATTTGGCAAGATCGCTCCAAGCTCCACTGATTCATGAAGGCTTCAGGAATGGTTCGACC
>DNBN01000284.1:486-620 GCA_003491845.1 Porticoccaceae bacterium
AAGGCTTCAGGAATGGTTCGACCACAGGCTAACAAACCATGATTACGCAATATAAGTAGCCCTTTGTTCCCCATGTTTGCAACAAGTCGCGGCTTTTCATCATCGATCACAGTGATGCCTTCAAAGTCATGGTA
>DNBN01000284.1:903-13508 GCA_003491845.1 Porticoccaceae bacterium
ATGCCTTCAAAGTCATGGTAGGCCACGCGATTGTGTAATAAAGCAGAGTAAAAATTGTCATTGCGCAGACCATTTTCAGAACATGCAACCGCCATGCCAGCAGTGGTGTGAGTGTGAGTAATACAACCTACATCGGGACGAGCGGCATGGATCGCAGTGTGAATAACAATACCAGCAGGATTTACGCTGTATTCAGTTTCTTCGACAATATTACCATCAATATCTACCTTAACTAAGTTAGATGCTGTGACCTCGCTGTAGTGCAAGCCATAGGGGTTCATCAAAAAATGGTGATCATTGCCGGGAAGTTTCACGGTAATGTGGTTATAAATCATTTCAGCCCAGCCCATATGATCGAATATTCTATAGCAGGCGGCTAATTGCACGCGAAGTTCTTGCTCGGTTTTTTCCATTAGTTAACCCTCTTTACAAATTTAGTTAATATGACGATAAGTGTGCCGTTAATTCGGCCTTCTATTTGCTCTGCATTGTTGTGAACCAATAAAATATTGCGAACTGAGGTACCCCGTTTGGCGGTAAAGTTAGCCCCTTTGACATTTAAATCTTTGGTTAATGTCACTGTATCTCCCACTTTGAGGAGTGTCCCATGGCTATCCTTATGCTCAATCAATTGGTTGTCATGTTGGACTTCAATAGCCATAGCCCAGGCTAAAGTATCATCTTCTAGGTACATCATTTCAAGTAGATCTTGGGCCCACAGCACTTGATCTAGTTGTGAGAGGATGCGCCAAATTAAAACTTGGACCACAGGAATCTGCGTCCACATACTGTCATGCAGGCAGCGCCAGTGACTTTCATCCATTAATGTTGCTTGAGTTAACTGTTTCTCGCAGGTATCACAGATAACCACAAAATGATTCGATGTGTCCTCGTAAGATGTTACTGCAAAACTTCGAGGGGACTCTATGCTGGAGCAGAGTTCGCATTTATTGTTACTGCGTGTCTGAAGTACTGAGCTTAGAGTCATAGAAGAATTATTATATTTGTATGTGCGACAATATTATCACCAACACGTACGTTGGCGTAGTCTTTGTTTAGTACTTAATTTTTATCTGGCTGATAGGGACCCAACAAAATCAAACATTAGCGAATCTTTTTTAAGTTCACTTTTAATGTAGCTGTAGCAAGACTGACCTCGATAAAAAAAGAGAATAGGCCGCCAGTAATGCTTGCAATACTAGTTATAAAGAGAATAAGCACGGCTTGAGCTAAATCCATATTTATGAGGCCATTAGCAATCAATAAAATAATATCTAAACAGATAATTACCGCTGCGCCGGTAAGGAATGTAATCGCCCAGTTGGCAAATTTTAGTCGTTTGTCGAGAATTGTCAGCTCTTTACTTTTGCTGTCATCATTTTGATGAATATCGTTCTGATTATTTAGCCAACGAGCACGATCAATGATACGAGCGACTCTGTTGGTGACGACATTTAGGAGCTGTCCAATACCAACAATTAGAAAAACAGGGGTCAGTGCTAACTGAATAATTTCAATGACATTTTGCGCATTGTCTGGCGTTGTCATAATAGAATTCCGGTGTTTGTTCAGCCATTGTTCTTGTTCGATGGCTGATCATTATAGCTGAGATTTTTTGATGTACCGCCTATTCCTGAGTTTAGCGCATTTCGAGGATCTATTTTTTTATAATGGGCAGAAAGAGCCGGAGATGCAATATAGTGATGACCAACGTTATGCTCCGCCGGATATTGAGCACCCCGCTCGTCTAACAGATGGAGTAATTGGTTTTTAATTTGTTCAGGATCCTCCCCTTTTCGAACAACGTAGTCTTGATGAAAAACATGGCAAAGGAAGTGGCCGTAATAAAGGCTGTGAATAAGTTTATGACTAATTTCTAACGGCAGAGTTTCAAACCAATTATCATCGTTACGACGAAGACCAATATCCAGAGCCACAACATGTTCTACATCTGCGTCGTGGATTAATCCATATTGAACGGCTGCACCGGCACAGGCGTAACGCATTAAGTAAGCTGACTCAGCTTGTGTTTTTGAGATTTCTTCGGCGCTAATATTTTCTTGCAAGCAAAATTTATGAAGTAAAGCTCGAGTCTTTTCAATACCCATATCTTTTTCTGTAATCAATAAATGGTGCTTATATCGCTCATTGCGCAAGGCCATAAAGCGTGGCGTGGGACTGGGAAATAAACGAAAAAAGTAGTGTACAAATTTGTCAACTGGCGCCTTACCCAAAAAGGGTAATTTGTTTATCACAGCGTCTATCTGGCGCTTTATTCGGAAAAAAAACGGCAAAAATCCGCTCCCAAAAAACCGAATTAAATAGACAATATCCCTGCCGTAACGATCTGCGAGAGAAAGTATGTTTTGGTGAATATACTCTGCTGATACTGGTAGTGGATTATTGGACGTCAGCATGGCTATACGAAGTTTTTGCAGTGCATCGGCGGAGTTGCTGCTGACAAAAAAAGTAGCTTCTTTTTGGTTGCCAGCAAAGCTGTCTAAGCGCACTGCGAAGACTGCGAGCTTTCCGGCGCAACCACTAGCCTCATAGAGCCTTCTTGGGTCTGCATTGAAGCGCGCAGGCTGATTACTGGACACGTCTTTGACCCAAATAGCATAGTCTTTATCCGATGCAACTTTAGCTGTGCTCTTGATGTCTTGTGGTGCGTAATTTTGACGATCTAAATTGGTTAAAATTTGTTTCGGTGTACTGCCTAGGTCTATGTCTAAATTATTAACTAACCTCAGATTTCCTTCAGCGTCTACTTCAGCAAACAGTGCAAGTTCTGTATAGGCTGGGCCACGTTCTACTAAAGCGCCGCCAGAGTTATTGCATACGCCACCAACAATAGAGGCACCAATACAGGATGAGCCGATTACTGAGTGTGGAAGTCTGCCTTTTTTAGCAAGTTTTGATTCCAAGTCAAACAGACTGGCCCCAGAGAGAGCTACTATTTGATTCTGTTGCTCTAAGATCTGAATACCGCAGATGCGGGTAGTGTTGATTACTACTGTCTTTCTATCACAGCCTGGTACCGGTGTAGAGCCTCCGGTTAAGCCGGTATTAGCGGCCTGCATTACAACAATTATGTCTGCTTTAATACAGGCCTCTAAAACTTGCCATTGTTGCCAAAGATTGTCGGGTTTTACTACTGCTAGTGCCGGCCCATAACCTTCTCGAAAGCCCTTTACATAGGGTGCTGTGCGCCGGTCTCCGGTCAAAACATACTGCCAGCCCACAATGGAGCGTAATGTTTTTAGGAAAGCGGCTTGAGTTGTCATTGTCAGCAGTCCATTCCGTTGATTAATGTTTATTAGGATATGTGTTTTGGCTACTTGTGAAGCGTAATTTCCGTTCTGCTCGGGCCAAAGACTCCTGATGCAAAACCGTTTTTGCATCAATATCTGTGATAGGTGTCATTGATAGGCGATCAATCTTTTGATCCGCCGCAAGTGACAGATACCTGGAGCAGCAAACACGTAAGAATGAGGTAAAATTTCCAAGATCATGGTCAGCATCCATGGATTCAAAATATAATCGTGTGATCAATTGAGTGACTGTCAAATCGTCTCGAAAAGCAATTTCAGAGAGTGTGTCCCAAAAAAAACCTTCTAAGCGAATAGAGGTGACAACACCATCAATACGCAGCGATTTGGTACGTGATTTCCACAAATGTTGGTCTGCTCCTATAAATAACTGACACATAATCCATCCTCAAATATTAACCACTAGTGTGTTACAACAGAGCAGCAAACTGCATTAGCATGGCGGGGTGTGCCGGCCACGCTGGTGCTGTGACTAACGTACCATCCGTGATTGCGCCATCCAACGGTAGTTCTACATATTCCGCTCCGGCCATTTCAACTTCAGGCTGACAAGCTGGGTAGGCAGATACTTTTTTACCACTGATAACACCTGCCGCTGTAAGTAGTTGTGGACCGTGACAGACTGAGGCAATGGGTTTGTCGCTTTGATGGAACTGTTGAATCAAATCAATCACCCGAGAATTGAGGCGCAGATACTCCGGCGATCGGCCACCGGGAAGGTATAGGGCATCGTAGTCTTCTTCTTGAACTTCATCAAAAGATGCATTGAGCTCAAAATTATGGCCACGTTTTTCAGTGTAAGTTTGATCGCCTTCAAAATCATGGATAGATGTTGCTATAGAATCCCCCGACTGTTTCTCAGGACAGACAGCATCAACCTGATGACCCATAGCCATCAGGGCTTGAAAGGGAACCATATTTTCGTAGTCTTCAACAAAGTCGCCGGTTATCATCAAAACTTTTGCCATATCATGTCTTCCTTTAGTTATCAGTGTAAATAAAAAGAGGCATAACTACTGTGAACTGCCTCACTGTAGAAAGTAAAACATAGAGCAAGATAAGCTAGGTAATGCGGTGTTACTACATTTTCGCGTTAACGTAATTATTTGTTGATGAGATTAGGTTTACCCTGTTGTCTGCAGCAGTTCCGGATAAAAGGTAATTTAACTCGTGTGAATTAACTATTTCTTGGCAAGCGTTTCAACATAGCTTCAGCTGCAGCCCAGCCAGAGAGAACCGCACCTTCAACCCGTGGACCTGCGAAAGCGTCTCCAGCTAATATCAGTGGTGGTAAATCTGTAGACTCGCATGCCAACATGCAGGGATTATTATCTACTGCGATAGGTTTACTGTAGCGCCAGCCATGTACTTGAAAGTCTGTTACAGCAGCACCAAGATACGGCAATGCGAGATTAACTAATTGTTGTCCGATAGACATTCGGTCATGGTTAAAGTGCTCTGCGCTATAGTCACCGCTAGCATGAATGGTGATGGCTGGAATCTGAGAGACGCCTTTTTGCTGATTATCGCTTATCCAAGCGATAGGCCCATCACTGATTGCCAACGCACCAGGAGCACTGATTTTGCTGGGCTGATCTAGGGTTGCCATAACAGCAATACAGCTCTCATATTCTATGCGCTGAAGACGCTCTTGATTATTTAAACTAAGAGAAATATTACCGCTAGCCAAGAGGGTTAATGTTTGAGGTACTGGGGAGGTAATTATTAAACCACGAGAAAAAATTTTACCACCTCCATCAAGCTCAGTTACCCAGCCATTATTGACTGCATACACTGACGTAACCGTAGTGCTGAGCTTAATGTTGAGTCCTTTCGCCAAATGTTTAGCGATTCCAGTCATTGTGGGTTTTCCCCTATAGCGTGCATGACTATTGGACTGGCCTGGGAAACTGCTATACCACTTTTCAGCCACACCCGCATCGATCCATTTTTGGACTTGCGCCGCAAATTTTGCATCTCTAGTAGTCATAAACTGAGCGCCGTGATCGAAAGTGGCGTCTTTAATGCGACGTCCTGCGAGTCGTCCACCTAAGCCTCTACCCTTATCTACAAGAGTTATATTGAGTTGAGTATTTTTACTACTTATATCAGAAGCAGCGCTCAGGCCGGCAAGGCCTGCACCAATGATTACTATATCGGTTTGTTGTTCAGAGCTCATAGTAGGTATCTTAGTGTGATTGACGGGATTCTGTTTTACAGCGCCGGGAGCAATATTGAACTTCATCCCAGCATCGAGCCCACTTTTTACGCCATGTAAATGGTCTTTTACACTGCATACATAACTTAGTTGGCAGCTCGGATTTTTTACGCATACTAGGCATTTGGAGTTTTCTGCAAACAAAAATAATCGGCATAAGTGTCACCCAGTGGGTCTTTATGTATAGCACTTTTGTGATGTTGCATGCCTAATTTCTTTATAACTGATACTGAAGCCACGTTTTTAGGATCAACTAGAGCCCATAGGCTTTGGATATTTGTTACTGACCATAGGGTCTTTACAGCTGCAAAGGCTGCCTCGGTAGCATAGCCCAACCCCCAATAACGTTTTTTTAAACGCCAGCCCAACTCGATATTGTTAACATTGCATTTATCAGTAAAAAAATCCATGGGTCTAATTAGTAACCAGCCAACAAAATCATGACTCTCTATATGGTTGATTTGCCATAGCCCCCAGCCTTTTGTCTCGTTGCGATAGGACGCTAGCCTGGGTAGAAAAATTTGTTTTATGTCGTCCTTAGACGTTGGGTAACCGCCATTGATATATTTCATCACTAGAGGATCTTGGTCAATTTCCCATAACAGATCTCCGTCGTTTTCATCCATCAAACGATAACTCAAGCGGCGACTGGATGGAATTAATAAAGGTGCTTTCGTTTTTGTTGTATTTGACATAACTCTAAGCCGCTGAAAGCGGTGTTCCGGCTAAGGTAATCCGATGCATTAACCTAGCTTGCCCTTGGTAGTCGTTGTTGGCTTGATGCCAGGTACATCTATTGTCCCAAAAAGTGACTGATCCGGGCAACCAATTAAAGCTGCAAGTAAATTGCGGTTGGGTGACGTGGGCATAGAGTTCATCTAAGAGTCTTCGGCTTTCATTAAAGTCCCAACCCTCAAAGGTAATTGTATGGCCTGGATTAATATAGAGTGCTTTTCTGCCACTCTCCGGATGGTTAATAACCACGGGGTGCGTTGCATCCCCAACTCTGTCCATTCCGCCGAGCTGCTCAGCAAGATCGGTCATTCGATAAAGGCCATTTTCACCGTAAAGGTGGGTATTTGAATGCACCGCTCTTAACGATGAAATAGTTTTTTTAAGTTCTGGTGTGAGGGCGTCGTAGGCGGCATAGAGATTAGCAAATTGTGTGTCACCACCAGTCTTTGGTAGTGTTCTTGCTACTAAAATCGATCCCATGGCTGGTATTTCATCATAAGAATGGTCTGAGTGCCAGCCGCCGCCAATGTTGGTTTGCTGTGTCTTTTCTTTACGGACTTCAGCGATTTGAGGATGATGTTCGATCGTTTTAAAGAATTTATTTATAACAATTTTTCCATAGCGTTGCGCAAACTCAAGATGCTGCTTTGGACTTAGGTTTTGGTCTCGAAAAAATAACACACCGTAGGTTGAAAAAGCCAAGCGCAAATCGATCAATTGATCGCTAGTGATTGACGCCAGCTGGATACCACTGACGATTCCACCACAGCCTGATGAGTAAGGAGCGACATGCATACTATTCAGTCCTTTATTCTATAAAAGTTTATTCAGTTTACTAAGCAATATCTTATTTACCTGTTGGGGGTTTGCCTGACCTTTGGAGGCTTTCATAATTTGTCCCATAAAACCGCCCAGTTTTTTCTTTCGTTTACTTTCATCAGTAGCAATAAAATCGTCGACCATGCTAGGATTCGCCTGGAGAACATCACTAACAATTTGTTCAAGGGCGCCACTGTCAGATACCTGTTTTAATCCTTTAGCTTCAATTATCAGGTCGGCGTTTCCTTCTCCTTGCCACATTGCATCAAAGACTACTTTAGCCATTTTCCCAGAAATACTGTTGTCAGCAATACGAGTAATCATTCCAGCAAGTTGATCAGCGGTTACGGGGCTACTGGAAAAATTAAGATTAGCACCATTTAGCGCAGCACTAAGTTCTCCCATAGTCCAATTAGCGGCGAGCTTAGGATTTTTAGATAAAGTTGCTGCAGTCTCGAAAAATGCAGCCATGGATGAATCTGAGGCTATTAATTTGGCATCATAATCAGATAGTTTATATTCGCTAACAAATCTTTTCTGTCGTATATCGGGCAATTCGGGAAGGGAGGCTCTCAATATATTGATCTCCTCATCACTGACTAACACGGGCAATAGGTCAGGGCAGGGGAAGTAACGGTAATCGTTAGCTTCCTCTTTACTCCGCATGGATTTGGCAATTTTAGTATCGCCGTTATAAAGTCGTGTTTCCTGCGTAATAGACCCGCCATCCTCGAGTATATCAATTTGACGTTCAACTTCTTTGGCAATAGCTTCTTCCATAAATTTAAACGAGTTGAGATTCTTAGTTTCCGTCCGAGTTCCCAGCACTGAGCTGCCAGCGGGACGTACTGAAACGTTCACATCAAAACGCATGCTTCCTTGGCTCATCTCGCCGTCACAAATGCCAATAGATGTGACTATGCTATGGAGTTTTTTGGCAAAAGCTACGGCTTCATATGCGTTGCTAATATCTGGTTCAGAGACAATTTCAATTAATGGAGTTCCCGCGCGATTAAGGTCTACCCCCGAGGTGCCGTGGGGCAGGTCGCCATCATGAATTGATTTCCCAGCGTCTTCTTCAAGGTGAGCATGATGAATACGAATCGCTTTATCACTGCCATCAGCACCCTCAATGGTGACGATGCCTGGTCCCACAATAGGTTTATCTAGTTGGGTGGTTTGGTAGCCTTTAGGCAAATCCGGGTAAAAATAATTTTTTCTTTCAAATACAGAGTTCTGACAGATCTCTGCATCGATTGCCAAGCCGAACATGATGGCATAATTTACTGCCTGTTTATTAAGGACAGGAAGGGTGCCTGGCATAGCTAAGTCAATAGCGCAGGCCTGACTATTTGGTTCTGCTCCAAAGGCAGTACTTGCACCTGAAAAAATTTTGGTTTTAGTGGCGAGTTGAACATGTACTTCAAGACCGATCACGGTTTCCCACTTCATAACGAGCCCTCCGGCGCTTGCTTGTGCCAGTCGGTTGATTGCTGAAACTGATGAGCTGCGTTTAAGATTTTAGCTTCGTCAAAGTAGTTGCCAATAATTTGTAGTCCCACAGGTTTTTCCTCTACAAATCCGCAGGGTATTGACATGCCAGGTAGGCCGGCAAGATTGGTTGCAATGGTATAAATATCCTCTAGATACATAGCGACAGGGTCATCCCCTTTTGAACCAAATTTAAAGGCCGGTGATGGACAGGTAGGGCCCATAATCAGATCTACAGATTTGAACGCATCGTCGAAGTCTTGTTGAATGAGCTGACGAACTTGCTGAGCTTTGCCGTAGTAAGCCTCGTAGTAGCCCGCGGATAAGCAGTAGGTTCCAATCAAGATGCGACGTTGTACTTCCTCTCCAAATCCCTCTTGGCGAGTTCGGCAGTACATGTCTTGCAAATCTTTTGGATCATCGCATCTGTAGCCATATTTAACGCCGTCAAAACGAGATAAATTAGCTGAGGCTTCAGCAGGCGCGATAACATAGTATGCAGGAACTGAAAGATGAGAAGATGGAAGGCTGATATCGACCAATTCGGCGCCTTGACCTTCTAAGTTAGCCAAGGCTTTTTTTACCGCTTGTTCAGTTCCAGGGTGGAGTCCCTCCGAAAAATACTCTCGCGGGATACCTATACGCAGTCCTTTGATGGGGTTGTTTAGGGATGCACAGTAATTTGGTACTAGTTTGTCTACTGAGGTAGAATCTTTATCATCGAAGCTAGCCATAGAGTTTAGTAATATCGCGCAATCTTCTGCGGTCCTAGCCATTGGACCTGCCTGATCTAAACTTGAGGCAAAGGCTATCATGCCCCAACGAGAAACGCGTCCATAGGTAGGTTTAAGCCCACTGATACCGCACAGAGCTGCAGGTTGACGTATAGAACCACCAGTGTCCGTGGCAGTGGCACCAGGAGCAAGTCGAGCAGCGATGGCTGCAGCTGAACCGCCTGATGATCCTCCTGGAACGCAATCTAATGCCCAGGGGTTTTTTACCGGACCATAGAAACTAGTTTCATTAGATGACCCCATGGCGAACTCATCCATATTAGTTTTGCCAAGCATCACTGCGCCATCCCGTACAAAGTTGTCTACCACGGTGGCATTATACGGCGGGACAAAATTATCTAGCATTTTCGATCCGCAACTAGTTCTAACACCGTCGGTACAGAAAATGTCTTTATGCAGAATGGGAACGCCACACATTGCTGGTGCATTACCGCCTGCTAATCGCTCGTCGGCTTTCGCAGCCGCGGCTAATGCTTGTTCAGCAGTCACTGTGATGACGGCATTAAATTGTGCATTGAGCTGACTTATTCGTGCTAAAAAATGCTCTGTTAGCTCAACACTTGAAAATGTTTTTTTCTGCAGGCCTTCAATCAACTCTGCAATTGTTTTATTGTGCATTTTTAATCCGTTTACTCAATCATTTTTGGAACGCTAAAGAGTTCATTGTGGGTTTCCGGAGCGATCGCTTGAAAAGACTCACGCTGAGATGATTCAGTAACCTGATCCTCACGCAGTCTTTGTGCATTATGGAATGGTCTTTCCATGCCGGTTACAGAGCTGGTATCTGCAGTTTGCAATTGATCTACCAGTGATAAAACACTGCTTAGACGCTCAGTGACTTCCGCGATGGTTTTGTCATCGATAGAGAGTCTTGAGAGCGTCGCTAATTTCTCAATTTCTTGTCGTTCAATGGTCATATTTTAACCTGTCTGAAATCTCAATAAATGGTTACAGATATTTTTGACGGAGGACCGTCTTCCGAGGGGCTACGGTACCACAAAAAATCCTATGAGTTTAAGTAGAACCCCCACCTGTAGGAGGAATTTATCATCTTAATGGTATAATTTACGGAAATTGCACATAGATGTAGCCAGTTTTGTATTAGATCGGCTAAACTCTCCGCGCTGAGGGAATAAAACGCTGACTATCGCGGACTCTTTATTCCAACAACAATGCGTAAATCTAGTGGTGGATTGCGCATTCTCGGTACGATGAGTTAGTTATGTCAGGCTTTAGGAATTCAGAAAATGCTTAAGCAAATGGTTAAAAGAATAAGAGGCGTGTTCTCTAGCGATTTATCGATTGATTTGGGTACGGCGAATACGCTCATTTATGTTCGTGAAAAAGGAATTGTTTTAAATGAACCTTCCGTTGTGGCGATCCGTCATTACATGGGGCAGAAAATTGTTGATGCCGTAGGAAATGACGCAAAGCGTATGCTTGGCAGAACACCTGGGGACATCACGGCTATAAGACCTCTCAAAGATGGTGTTATAGCTGATTTCCAGGTAACCGAGAAAATGCTTTTGCATTTCATCAAAAAAGTTCATGACGACAGTTTCTTTCCGCCAAGTCCTAGGGTGCTCATTTGTGTTCCCTGTATGGCGACTGAGGTTGAGAGGCGCGCTATTGAAGAGGCAGCGTATCAGGCGGGAGCACGGGAAGTACACTTGATTGAAGAGCCAAGAGCCGCGGCTATAGGTGCAGGGTTACCCGTTGATGAGGCTATTGGTTCTATGGTGGTTGACATAGGTGGTGGTACGACTGAAATTGCTATCCTGTCGTTGAATGGTGTGGTGTTTGCTGATTCTGTGCGTATTGGCGGCGATCGATTTGACGAAGCTATTGTAAACTTTGTTAGGCGCGAGTATGGCAGTGTGATTGGCGATACCACTGCTGAGCGAATTAAAATGGAAATTGGTGGTGCTTATCTAGCCAAAGAAGTTCGTGAGATTGAAGTCAGAGGACGTAATTTAGCGGAGGGTGTTCCTAAGAGGTTCACACTCACTAGTGATGAGATACTTGGGGCATTGCAAGAGCCTCTTGTTGGTATTGTACAAGCAGTAAAGCGTGTTCTAGAGCAGTCGCCGCCTGAATTGGCATCTGATATAGCTGAGGCAGGCATTGTTCTTACTGGGGGTGGTGCGCTGCTTAAAGATTTAGATAAGTTGCTATCAAGTGAAACAGGATTGCCAGTAATTGTTGCTGATGAGCCTTTGACCTGCGTTGCCCGAGGCGGTGGGGAGTTTTTAGATATGATGGACAAAGCTAAGCTCAATAAGATGACATTCTAGGCCGTAGATGGATACTTACTGATGCGATTTACGTTAATTTTGGGGTATAGCTATCAGTAAAATTTTCGTTAAAGTTTCTTTCATCGTGCGACGTCTGCTGTTTGTAGTGATGATTTCATTTGGACTAATGGCTGCCAACAGTTATACCCAGTGGTTCAAACCCATTAATGATGTTTTTGAAACTATAATACTCCCTATTCATTGGGTAGCAAATATACCAGCTAGAGTGAGTCGATGGAGCTCCTTTAGGGTAGCTGATAGTGCAGACTTGCAAATGGAAAATACCCGTCTTGCGCAAGAAAATTTGATTCATCGAGGCCAGATTCAGCGGATGGCAGACTTAGCAGCTGAAAACCTTAGATTGCGCCTTTTACTCAATGCAACAGAATTATTTTTGGATAGTGTTTTAGTCACCGAGGTAATTGGTGTGTCACCAACGCCAAGGCGTCATACGCTGGTTATTGATCGAGGTAGCGAAGATGGTGCTTATGTTGGCCAGCCGTTACTTGATGCTGAGGGTTTAATGGGGCAAATCATATCTGTGTATGACAGTCACAGTATTGCTTTGTTGATAACTGATAGTTCTCATGCTATTCCAGTTCAGGTTTTAAGAAATGGGTTGAGGTCTATTGCCGAGGGCACTTCAAATTATAATCGACTACGTCTGAGGTTTATTTCTTCTACAGCAGATATAAGAGCTGGCGATAGTCTCGTTAGCTCCGGCTTGGGTGAGCGTTTTCCTCCCGGTTACCCTGTGGGTAAAGTTATCGCTGTAACTCAGGTCCTCGGAGCCAATTTTGTTGATGTCGAGGTGGAACCTACCGCTCAAATTGATCGAAGCAAACACCTGCTTTTAGTCTTTACACTAGACGATGTCGGTGTCCCAGGTTCTTTACAGTGAAATATTCTGGGATAACCCCGGCTT
>DNBN01000229.1 GCA_003491845.1 Porticoccaceae bacterium
AAAAACGCAGTGCCGCTCTCATTGAGTGGTTCAATTTCTGTGCCGCATGATGATTGACTTGATGTGCCTTTGACGGGTGTTCAAGTTTGTCTGACAACACCCTTTGGGACGTGTTAGACTTTGTCTGACAGCACCGTGCCGGCAATCCGATGGGTGTTCGCGTTGGTTTGGCAGCTCCCTTCATTCAGCTTATCGAATACGGGTATAAGCCCTAAGTCACAGAGACATGCAGGGACGATACCTCTCGGAACCTCAACCTTGGAGCAATGACCGCAGGAATGGTTAACGCAAGTTTTGGAAACCGGCGGAATAATCTTTGGAACGCGATTTGCGCCTCAACTCGGGCCAAAGCATTGCCCGCGCAAATATGGACGCCCAAACCAAAGGACAAGTGCCGGTTTGGACGACGCGTGATATCAAAACGATCCGGGTTTGAGAACTGGGCCGGATCACGATTGGCTGCATTGATCATCATATGCACAGTAGTATCTGCTGGTATAGTAACGCCCGACAATATCTGATCTGAGTTTGCCCTACGGTTGTTAATCTGGATTGGCGCCTGATAGCGCAGTACCTCTTCCACCATCGGCTCAATAAGATCTGGATTTTCGGAGAGAAGGTCAATTTGATCGGGGTTGAGCAGCATCTCATGGATACCATGGGTGATCATATTAGTGGACGTTTCGTGCCCCGCATTGAGCATGAAAATACATTGATGTAGCAATTCAATTTCTGTGAGACGTTTACCATCCGCTTCCGCATCCGCCAAAATAGTTAGAACTTCGGTGTCCTGTGCGTCATGAGGGTGTGCCCGCCGGTATGCAATGAGGTCCCCCAAATATTGTTTAAAATCGACAACAGCTTGATTCCCATCATCAAGCTGTTTTTGAACTAATGTTGGCTCTAATGCGGTAAGAATTGCGTTAGCCCATCCCCGAATAAATTCACGATCTTGACGCGGAACGCCCAAAAGATCGCAAACTACCTCAATCGGAAGGCGGAATGAGAATTCTTCCACAACTTCCATCTGACCCTGATCTTCTAGGCGGTTTAAATATTCATCTACCAAGCTAGTTATCCGCGGCACAAAGGCCGCCAATGCTTTTCGGGTGAAAGCAGATTGAAACAGGCGACGAATACGCGTGTGGTTTGGCGGATCGATAAAAACGATACTGTTTGTATGATGCTCAAAAAGGGGCGTATTCCCAAATTTTGGTTTGAATGTCGCCCTTTTGTCAGACGACCAAATCATAGGGTCCCGATATGTTTGAACAATGTCGGCATAACACGTTAGGACAAATGTCCCGTCAGTGTTTTTGTGGACAGGCGATTGTGCACGGAGTTCCGCAAGGACACGATAAGGATCCACAAGATAGTCCTCAGACACATTTTGTAAATCAAACGTAGTGCTCATCATGTTCAAATACCCACTAAAACATTGAATTTGGTAGAAAAAGTACAATTGAAGGAATGAATACTAACAGTACAAGACGAATAATATCAACAATCCAAAAAGGAGTGACCCCTTTGAAAATCGTTGCCGTTGAGACATCCCCAATCACACCTTTAAGTACAAAAACATTCAAGCCAACAGGTGGAGTGATGAGGCTTATTTCTGTCACAACAACAACGATTATGCCAAACCAAATTGGATCAAAACCCAAACTTGTAACCAAAGGAAAGAAGATTGGCACTGTTAACAAAAGCATGGACAAGCTTTCAAATACACACCCTAAAACAAGGTAAATACCCAAAATCATTAACATAACAAGCATAGGAGAAAGCTCAGCTGAAGATACTAAAAACCGCAAAGCTTCTGGTAGACCAGCCATATTAACAAAATTAGAAAATATCCACGCACCTATTAGCACCGCAAATAGTGCAGCAGTTGTCTGAACTGTTTCTATCAAAACCTGCAGCGTTTTTGAAAAATTTAGCTTGCCGCGTGACACTGCAATTAGAAATGCCCCCGCAGCGCCCATGCCTGCCGCTTCGGTTGGAGAAAAAGTAAGGTTGAGTGGCCAGATGTTAAGGACCCCATACAGCCCACCAATAACAATAAAAAATAATAATAGAACAGCCCATACGCCACGCAACGCATGAAGGCGGTCCATTGGGCTGCTGCGTTCTCCAGCTGGCCCAGCTTTGGGATTTCGGATGATCGTGTAGCGTACGGCAACTAGATACAAAATAACGCCAAGCAATCCTGGTATTATCCCAGCAATAAACAATTTACCAATGCTTGTCTCAGTTAAAAGCCCATAAATAACTAGGATAACTGAGGGAGGGATTAGGATTCCTAAAGTTCCACCAGCAGCAATAGATGCAGTCGATAGACTGTCATCATATTTATATTTGCGCATTTGAGGCATGGCAACTTTTGACATAGTTGCCGCTGTCGCTAACGACGATCCGCAAATTGCAGAAAATCCAGCGCATGCCACAATAGTCGCCATTGCTAGCCCACCCCTTAGATGCCCCAGAAAGACGTAGGATACCTGATACAGCTCTTTTGATAGGCCACCTTTGTTCACAAAAAGCCCCATAAGTATGAAGAGCGGCACAACGGAAAGCCCATAATCTTGAGATGTGTCAATGATTATTCTACCAACCATAGAGACTGACGCCCTAACTCCACGAATATCAGCATAACCGGCAAAGCCAACCAGCCCCATCGCAAGGGCAATCGGCATACGCAAGAAAACTAAAAAAAGAACTACACCTAGCCCAATGATAGAGAGGAGCATCAGACAGGACCTTTTACAGAAGATAAAATTAACAAAATGGCGCGAGCTAAGAACGTGAGGGCAGTTGCAAAAGTAAATACGGCAATAAACCAGCCTATATAATGTTGTGGGAGATTGAGATACTCTGTGACGTCGCCGAAACCTCTGGCGCGTTCAGCCAATTCCCAAACACGTTTTGCAGGCCAGATCAGGATAACCCCACAGGTAAGATCAATTATGATGTCACGAATTATGGCAAGCCTGCGAGAAAACAATGGGTCTAATAGGTCGACGACAATATTGTTCCCTTTCCAGCTTATAATAGGCAGCGACGAGAAAACAATAATTGCCATAAACAACCGTGTAAGTTCGGTGGCTGATTCAATAGGATTACCAAATAAACTGCGTAGTATGACATCAGCAAAAGTCATAGTCATAAGTATGAAAAGGGCACTTGCGGCAAGCCATGTCGGCAGAACGGCCACGTAGCGCCAAAACCCAGTCTGCCTAAATGACATGTCCCAGGCGGCCTCTGACGATGGTTTTCTAACGTCGAGCTCATTCATTTTAGTGTATCCAATTTGTGTGATAAGGCCTAGCAGTAGGCCTTATCAGGTAAGCCTTCATTAAATTGAAGGTGCCGCCATATTATTCAGCTGCCATTTGCTCTTTGATGAATGCGTGAGCTGCAGTTGCATCAACACCTTTTGCGCTTACTTCTGCAATGACTTTTGTAATTAAAGGGCCAGTCATTGCTTGCCATTTAGTTGCATCCGCAGCCGAAGCTTCGGTCAAGTTATTGTCGGAATTTGCGTTTAGAGCCACCAGGCCCGCTGTGTCGATCTTATCCCAAGCTTTACCGGCTGCGCGCGACAAGTTTTCCCCAAACACTTTGCCAAGTGCCGTACGGTCTACATCAGACAAATTGTCGAAGGTGTCTTGGTTCATAATAACGGCGAAGGATCCACGATAAAAACCACCAGGTACTTGATACGTATTCTTAGCTACTTCAAATAGTTTAAAGCTTTTCTTAGCCTCCATGGGCATCATAACCCCATCAGCTGAATTTGAGGCTAATGTCTCATAAACTTTTGGTGCAGGAACGCGGATACCTGTTGCGCCCAGTGCGGCACCAACGTCGCCGGATACTCCCCCCCCAAGTCGAAGTTTCATTCCAGCTATGTCTTCTAAAGAAGATATCTGCGCATTGGAATGTAAAACCCCTGGGCCGTGGGTCATCATCGCCAATACTTTGACGCCCTCATGTTCGCCTAACCCCGCAAAGAATTTGTCGTAGGCGCGCCAACTTGCAACTGAAGCAGCTTCTGCATT
>DNBN01000277.1 GCA_003491845.1 Porticoccaceae bacterium
GCCATTTCTTGCACAATCATGCCGCCCATGGAGTGTCCCAACAAATGAAAGTATTCGATCCCTAACTGATCAAGTTGGCCAAATACATATTCAGCATAGCCCCTGATAGATTGGGGCGATTTCATGGTTTGGTTGAGTCCAAATCCAGGCAAGTCTACGGTGACAAGATTAAAGTACTGAGATAACAAGGTGACCTGCTGTGCCCACTGAGCACTGCCACCCAAATAACCATGGACTAAAACCAAATGTTTCTTCATTAATCTTTCATTCTCGAGTCTGTACGCTAACACCCATCATCAGCGTGGGTTACTTTCTTTCACCTTGCACTATTCTATCGAGCATCATGGCGCAAAAAAGGATAGCAAAGCCAGCCAGAATACCTTGGCCGACATTGGCATACTGAAGGGCCTCAAGCACATCTTCTCCGAGGCCTTTAGCGCCAATCAAGGAGGCAACCACCACCATTGCTAAACTGAGCATGATCGTTTGATTGACGCCTGCACGAATAGAGGGGCTCGCTAGAGGCAGGTCTACACGGGTGAGCAGGTACCATTTACTGGCACCAAATGAAATCGCCGCCTCACGCACATGCTCAGGCACACCCCTTAAGCCAAGTACTGTCAAACGGACAACGGGTGTGCCACCGAAGATCATCGTTGTAACCACAGCGGCAGCTTTGCCAGTGCCAAAAAAAGCGATCACTGGGATCATAAATACAAATGCTGGCATGGTTTGCATGAAATCCATAATGGGCCGAATAAATGCATAAAACTTGACTCTGCGGGCACAGTACAAGCCCAGGGGAATACCGATTAAAATCGATAAACATGCGGCTGTTCCGAGTAAAGCCAATGTGGTCATAGACTTTTCCCAAAAGCCCAAGAGCCCAATATAGAGTAAAAAAGCACCTGAATAGACAGCAGGGCGCAAACCCGCAGAAAGCCAAGTTAGGAGGATGATGAAACTTGCGATCACCATCCAAGGAGTTTGCACAAAAATCATTTCTAAGCCTTCCAGCATAAGCCGAATGCCATAGGTAATAGAGTCAAAAAAGGCTTCACCATTAATGACTGCGAAAGCGAATAAATTTTCTACCCAATCAATACTAGCCAATCTGATGCCATGTTCTGTGGGGAATTCGATAAGCCAAGGATATAGACCCGGAAAACTGTAGTGAGTGACTGTGGCTCCTATGATGAGCAGCATGAAGCCAGTGGCTAAAAATATATGTTTAGTGGGCATACCTGAGACAATACTCGCATCAAGTAGCCAATCTGAAAAACGCTTTTCAAATAAGGTATTGGCCGTCACTGTTTGTACGATTTTGATCCCAATTAAGATGGTAATACCGCCAAGAGTGATCACCAAGCCAGTGCCTTCAAGTTGCTCCGCCTCTAGGCGAATGCCACCAATAGCATTCTCTAGGGACTCAACCGTACGCCGGTAGACATCTATCTTATCGGTATTATTTTCGATGGCAGATGCAAGTTGTTGGCGTCTTAATTCAAGAGTGCCTTCTATGTTAGCAATCCTGCTCCATGCCTCGGTCGCAAGATCGCCAAAAAGGCCACGTACAATCTGCACTAAGGCAAAGGTTTCAACAATTAAAAATATAAGTCCCCAATTCCACATGCCACGAGCCGCAAACCAGATAGGACCAATAATGCCGGCCCATATATTGCAGGTCCAGACAAAGCGGGAATCATTACCAATACGGGTGAACTGTTGATCATAATAGTCTGCATTGGTTCTGACAAATTCAGCAACCTGTTGTTTACGCAAAATTTTTGAATCGTCGTTCTGGCTAGGTCTATGATTATCCATGGTTTCGGTGGTTAAGTTATTCATGATGTTTCTGCGCCCTCTACAATCACCTGCAGTATATCGCGACGAGTAACAACACCCACATCAATTCCTTTTTCCTGCACCACAATGGGCAGATCTACATTAATAGACAGTTGAATTAAGTGACTTAATGTCTCACTTTCTTGGACTCGTGGAGCGTCGTCCGATGGTTTGCCATGCGTGGTCTGATAGTCGGCCATAGGTTGCATTACTGCATGGGCACGAACAATTTTTAGTCTAGATATACCTGCCACAAAATCAGCCACATAATCGTCAGCTGGATTCATGACGATATCTTCAGCGGTGCCAATCTGAATGATTCTGCCGTCACGCATAATGGCAATACGATCACCTATACGCACGGCTTCGTCAAGGTCGTGAGTGATGAACAATGTCGTCTTCTTCATCACTGCGGACAGCTTGATAAACTCATCCTGCAATTGGCGTCGAATTAAAGGATCTAGAGCACTAAAAGGCTCGTCCATCAGCAACACTTCTGGATCAGCAGCCAACGCTCTGGCAAGACCAACACGCTGCTGCATACCGCCAGACAGTTCGTGAGCAAACTTATTTCCCCATGCATCCAACTCTACTGTTTTGAGCATTTTTGAGGCCAATCGGGTTCGTTCATTTTTGTTCATTGAACGAATTTCTAGGGGCATTGCTACATTGTCCAGCACTGAACGATGGGGTAACAATGCAAAATTCTGGAAAACCATTCCTATTTTTAAGTTACGGAATTTCTGCAATTCTTGTGGATTAAGAGCCATTACGTCGGTACCATTAATAAGGATCTTCCTATCAGTTGGCTCAAGTAACCGATTGAGGTGACGCACAAGGGTTGATT
>DNBN01000217.1 GCA_003491845.1 Porticoccaceae bacterium
TTAGCCATTATGGATCAGGCTGTAGCCAAAGAATCCAAGAAAATTTTTACCAAGCAAGGACTTGATATTCGCTTAGGTGCCCGTGTTACAGGCACTGAGGTTAAAGGGAAGGAAGTTGAGGTTACCTATCAAACCGCCGATGGTGGTGAACTAACAGAAACCTTCGACAAACTCATTGTCTGTGTGGGCCGTCGCGCCTTCACTGAAGGATTACTGGCTGCAGATAGCGGTGTAGAAGTAGATGAAAGGGGTTCTATCTTTGTCAATGATTTCTGTGCAACCAATGTGCCGGGAATTTTTGCAGTGGGTGACTTGGTGCGTGGACCAATGCTTGCGCACAAGGGTTCTGAGGAAGGCGTTATGGTGGCAGAGCGTATCGCTGGACACAAGGCGCAGATGAACTATGATATTGTGCCAAATGTTATCTATACTCATCCTGAAGTGGCGTCGGTAGGGCAAACCGAAGAGCAAGTTAAGGCGTCTGGAGAATCCTACAATGTCGGTGTATTTCCTTTCGCTGCAAGTGGAAGAGCGATGGCAGCTAATGACACCGATGGTATGGTGAAAATTATTGCACACAAAGATACCGATCGTATTTTGGGCTGCCACATCGTCGGACCTAGTGCTGCAGATTTAACGCAGCAAGTGGCTATTGCTATGGAATTTGGTTCAAGTGCCGAAGATCTTGGTATGACTGTGTTTGGTCACCCGACCTTATCAGAAGCGGTGCATGAAGCAGCTTTAGCCGTCAACGGTAGTGCCATCCATATCGCAAACCGTAAGCGTCGATAATACACTAATTTCTCTCAGGGTCTCTGCTACTGATGTGGTGGTAGGGATCTCTAATAAACCTAAAAACCAACAGGAATCGAAGTATGAACCTGCACGAATATCAAGGTAAGCAGTTATTTGCCGAATATGGATTACCAGTATCCAAAGGCATAGCCGCAGAAACTGTTCAAGAAGCCATAGCCGCCGCCGATGTTATTGGCGGTGAACGCTGGGTGGTTAAAGCACAGGTCCACGCTGGTGGTCGAGGCAAGGCAGGTGGGGTAAAATTGGTGAGCTCCAAAGCTGAGATTGAAGCCTTTTCGCGTCAGTGGCTAGGTCAAAATCTTGTTACTTATCAAACAGATGCCGGAGGCCAACCAGTAAGTCGTATTTTGGTGGAAACCTGCACTGACATTGATCAAGAATTGTATCTTGGTGCAGTGGTTGATCGTGGAACACGCCGTATTATCTTCATGGCATCAACTGAAGGTGGTGTAGAGATTGAAAAGGTTGCAGAAGAAACTCCCGAAAAGATTCTTAAGGCTATTATCGATCCAGTGACGGGTGCGCAGCCGTACCAGGGTCGTGATCTTGCGTTTAAGTTAGGCCTTAAAGGTGTGCAGATTAAACAGTTTGTTAGCATCTTTATGGGTCTTGCTAAATTATTCAAAGAAAAAGACCTTGAGCTACTGGAAGTCAATCCACTGGTTGTTACCGATGAAGGTAATCTGCACTGTCTAGATGCCAAGGTGATTATTGATGGCAATGCTATGTACCGTCAATCACAAATCAAAGAAATGCACGACCCGTCGCAAGAGGACGCCCGTGAAGCCCATGCCTCTGCTTGGGATCTTAACTATGTGGCCCTTGATGGAGACATTGGTTGCATGGTCAATGGTGCTGGACTGGCTATGGGTACTATGGATATAGTTAATCTGCACGGCGGTTCGCCAGCTAACTTTCTTGATGTTGGGGGCGGCGCTACTAAAGAGCGTGTTGTTGAAGCTTTCAAAATAATTCTTTCAGATACCAATGTTAAAGCCGTACTTATCAATATTTTTGGTGGTATTGTTCGCTGTGATTTAATCGCCGAGGGTGTCATTGGTGCTGTTGAAGAAGTGGGTGTAACTATTCCTGTAGTTGTTCGTTTGGAAGGTAACAACGCAGACCTTGGTACTAAAAAACTGGCCGAATCCGGTCTTGCTATTATTGCTGCGACCAGTCTCACTGATGCAGCACAACAGGTTGTTAAAGCCGCGGGAGGTAACTAAACATGTCTATCTTAATCAACAGTGACACCAAAGTTATCTGTCAGGGTTTTACCGGCGGGCAGGGCACTTTTCACTCGGAACAAGCTATTGAATACGGCACGAAAATGGTCGGCGGTGTAACTCCTGGTAAAGGCGGTACCACGCACCTTGGACTACCGGTATTCAATACAGTCGCCGACGCGGTTGCAGAGACTGGGGCAGAAGCCTCAGTTATTTATGTGCCGGCACCATTTTGTAAGGACTCCATTCTTGAAGCCGCTTATTCAGGCCTCAAGTTGGTAGTTTGTATTACTGAGGGTATACCCACCCAAGACATGCTTGAGTGTAAAGTGGTTTGTGACACCTTAGGCGTGCGCCTTATAGGGCCAAATTGTCCAGGTGTAATTACCCCTGGCGAATGCAAAATCGGTATTATGCCAGGTCATATTCATTTACCCGGGAAAGTTGGTATTGTGTCTCGTTCTGGTACATTGACCTACGAGGCTGTCAAGCAGACTACAGACTTTGGTTTTGGTCAGTCTACCTGTGTGGGCATTGGTGGGGATCCAATTCCTGGTTCAAGCTTTATTGATATTTTAGAGCTATTTGAAAAAGACCCAGCTACCGAAGCTATTGTTATGATTGGTGAAATCGGCGGCACCGCAGAAGAAGAAGCGGCGGCCTACATAAAAGCTAATGTTACTAAGCCTGTAGTCTCGTATATTGCTGGCGTAACTGCTCCAGCAGGCAAGCGTATGGGCCACGCTGGTGCTATTGTGTCTGGTGGTAAGGGCACAGCAGATGAGAAGTTTGCTGCCTTGGAAGATGCTGGCGTTAAAACGGTGCGCAGCCTTGCAGAAATTGGCAACGGTCTAAAAGAGATTACTGGTTGGTGAGGTTGTTTAACCATTAAGCAGTTAAAAAAGCGGCCTTTAGGTCGCTTTTTTACTTTTACACTACGTAACTATAACCATAACCTTGGATGAATTCGCCTGATTAGGCTTGATCTGGATTTACTACTTCATTTAGTTGTTCTTACGTCAAACGATTGAAAAGAATAAATTCACCATTAATGCCTTTCATTAACAGTTAACTCTTTCATAATACTTTTTTATAAACCGGTGTCACTCACAAATAGATTCCCGGACTGTCACTGTTGTATCGCCTTGAATAGTACTAGTGGTAATTACTGTACAGTCATCCGTTTTCAGTTCTGCATAAGCGAGTATGGTAACCGCAGCAATTATTCCGACGCAAAAAATGGCTATCGCGAGCGTTTCGTTTTTACCAATGGTGAACATTCATACATCCTTTTTCTCTAATTTTAGATGGCTTTACAGCTAGCGAACGATTGAGTTTATTAAACCCTCCGATTTTAGAGCCCCCTAAAATCGTTAATACTGAAGTGCAGAGCTTCTGCTGCCATTAGTTTATAGAATAACGTCAAGCAGGATTTAATTCCGTTAGTTGGTTCACATAATTTACTTTAATTAGGTAGATAGATAGTAATGCAGAGAAAGGACAGGAACACAGTTAATAGTTAAAAAGAATTATTGTAGTTATTAATTTTTTAGACATTCAGATCCTTAGTGATTGTTCTCTATTTTATTCTTTAATAACAGAGAACACTAACACGATTTGCATGTCAATGTGTGGCTTGACTGGTCGATGTAATTGTTAGGAGGTGCTGGCCTTAAAACCGTGCGTAATGAGGCCAGACATAGGCAGTGGCTTAAAAGAGACTACCGGCTGGTCAGCATTTACCTTCAACAATCCTATCTTAAAAAACAAGTCTAGGACATGCTTAATTGCCGCGAATGCAAAGCCTCCAGTAAAGCCACCAATGGTTATACAAAAAAATAAAAAACCCTTTTCTTTAGAACTTAAACTAGCAAAAAAAGACTCAATTTTTTTACTTAACATACGTAAACCCTCTTACCAAAGATTAACAAACTTATTCCAAGCCCAAAAGCCACCTGCGGTACTAAGGCCTGTAATAAAACCGGCTCCAGCAAGTTGAGCTGCCGCAACAACGATTACAGGCAAGGGGCCACTATTAACTTCCTCCATTTCATTGAGTGTTAATTCTGTCATTATACTTTTCCTTAAGAGTAAATTTTAAAAATTCAAGAATTACGATATTGATGTGCAACTCGTGTTAATAAGCTCAACGGCTTCAGAAAATCTGGCAATAATAAGGGACAACAACACGACTGTTTTGGGACAGAGCACTATCATTTTGGGGCAAAACTATAGTAATTTAGGACAAGGCCTTATTTTTGCTATCTGGGATTAGTTAGTATTATCCTCAGTTTTGAGAGCATCAGAATGAGTTCGATGTTATGCAATCGCTGATTTAAAAGCGTATTTAGAGATGATCGCTCGGACCATAAACCCCGCCAGAACTGCGGCACAAACTATAGCAAGGGGCGTGTTGATCATTAT
>DNBN01000207.1:0-506 GCA_003491845.1 Porticoccaceae bacterium
GGTCAAATAAAATGTTCCAATCGCCTGTTCTCCTATCGCCGCAAACTGCCTCTCACCAGCAAAAAAAGAATAACAATGGGCACCAGGTAATCGTTCAATACCCGCTTCGAGTAGAACTTTATCAATCGCGCCGCCGGTACCGCAGTCTGCATAGGCAACAAAAATATTCTCATAATCATCACGATGCTGGGCAATCTTTTGGCGCAACTTACCGGCGATTAACTGGGGTTTATTATGCAGCTCAGCATCAAGACAGGTTAGATGCATATGATTCCATCCATTGAGCGCTTGCAAAGCTACAATTTCATGGGCCAATGCACCACAGGCAATAATCAAAATCGGCAATGGATGATTAGATTGACTGGCTGGCATCATCATCAGCCGGTCATTTCTAACTCTCTTCGCTCAGATACCAAGCGAATAGCTGTAGTAGCTGCATCAGCTGCATCGCGACAATAAGCATCGGCGCCGACCGCTAAGCCAAATTCTTCGTTCAATGGCGCACC
>DNBN01000207.1:741-11943 GCA_003491845.1 Porticoccaceae bacterium
AATTCTTCGTTCAATGGCGCACCACCCACCATAACAATATACTTTTCCCGCAGTTGCTGCTCAGCAAGCGCATCAATGACTACTTTCATGTAGGGCATCGTTGTTGTAAGTAGGGCAGACATACCGAGGATATCTGGCTTGTGCCGCTCCAGTGCTGCGAGATATTCTTCAACCGAGTTATTGATACCTATATCATGCACCTCAAAACCAGCACCTTCCATCATCATAGACACTAAATTTTTGCCGATATCATGAATATCGCCTTTAACCGTACCAATAACCATCGTACCTACGGGTTTTGCACCAGTCTCGGCTAGTAGCGGCTTTAAAATAGTCATGCCTCCTTTCATTGCATTTGCCGCCAAAAGTACTTCTGGAACAAACAATATACCATCGCGAAAATCAACACCCACAACTGTCATACCATCAACCAACGCTTCTCCTAAAACTCGCTCAGCAGACCACCCGCGCTGCAATAAAATCTCGGTGCCCTCCATAACCTCCTCTTTGAGTCCATCGTAGAGGTCATCATGCATTTGTAGCACTAGCTCATCATCAGGTAAATCAGCTAATATAATATCGTCGTTGTCAGACATGGTTTGTAACCCTCAAATAGGTATTAATAATCGCGATCAGCAAAGGATCCTTTGCGTCGAGCCATAAAATCATTAAGCGCTTCATCAATCGCCGGATCTAACGTTGGCGCCTGATACTCATTGAGCATTTTTTTCCACAAACTATTGGCTCGTTGAGCAGTATCTAGAGCACCATCAGCGGTCCATTGTTCAAAACTATTGTTGTCAGCAACCGTTGAGCGATAAAAAGCTGTTTCAAAATTTGCTAGGGTGTGAGCCGAGCCCAAATAATGCTTACCCGGACCAACTTCGCGCACAGCGCTTAAACCCTGTCCATTTTCTGACATATCCATGCCACCAAGTAATACTGAAATCATACTGGCTTGATCACAGTCCATAATAAATTTCTCATAACCCATAGCCAATCCACCCTCTAACCAACCGGCGGTATGCAGCATAAAATTAACTCCCGCTAAGGATGCTGTTTGTAAGGTATTAGCTGCCTCATAGGCGGCTTGAGCATCAGGTATTTTAGAACCACAAAGGCCTCCACCACTACGAAATGGCACACCGAGCCTACGCGCAAGTGCCGCTGCCGCATAGAGAATTTGACTGGGCTCCGGGGTGCCAAACGTAGGCGCTCCAGAAGCCATTGAAACGGCTGCTGCGAAGGTTCCAAAGATCACCGGCGCACCAGGTCGACACAGCTGTGTAAAGGCTATACCAGCAAGGGCCTCCGCAAGAATCTGCGTCACCGTACCTGCCGCTGTCACAGGGGACATGGCGCCGGCCAAAATGAACGGTGACACTACAGTTGCTTGATTGTTCCGAGCATAAACTTTGAGAGAACCAAGCATGGTAGCATCATAGGTCATTGGAGAATTAACATTAATCAAACTAGTCAAGACACAGTTTTGATCGACAAATTCCTCGCCAAAAACCAGCTTTGCCATATCAACTGTGTCTTGAGCGCGCTCATAATGTGTCACCGACCCCATCAATGGCTTATCACTGTATTTAAAGTGACTATAAATCATATCAAAGTGGCGCTTATTCACGGGTAAATCTACAGGCTCACAGACTGTGCCGCCAGAATGATGTAAGCCTGGGGCCATGTAGGCAAGTTTCACGAAATTGTTGAAGTCTTCGATGGTCGCGTATCGGCGCCCTTGATCTATATCATGCACAAAAGGAGAACCATAAGCTGGTACTAAAACCGTGCGCTTGCCGCCTATAATCGTGCTTCGCTGAGGATTCCTTGCATGCTGCACATATTCTTTGGGGGCTGTTGCCTGAATTAGTGAACGGCAGAGGCCTTTGGGGAAACGTACACGGGTCCCCTCCACGTCTGCACCTGCAGCTCTCCACATGTCTAATGCTTCGGCATCATCAAGGAAGTCGATACCTATTTCTTGAAGAATAGTGTCTGCATTATCTTCAATAATCTGTAAACTTTCTTCGCTAAGATAGTCCAAATAAGGAATTTTACGATCAATGTAAGGTGTAATTTCAACCGTGGTGTTAGCGCGAGCTTCACGCCGCCCCTCACGGCCACCACCACTTCTGCCTGATCTTCGTCTTGCCGTTACTTCAGTCATCTCAATGCGTCCAATTAAGGCTTTTTATCGCCGGTTCTAATCCTACTTTTTATCAACGAAGTCTGTGCTTCTTTAGGCTTTATCGCATACTAACTAGCGACATTGCTGTATATCCTTGCGACACCTAAAAGTTACTCCACTTTAGCTTCTAAGCGCTACATTCTCTGGGTCAAAAGCAGATTCTGAAATCACTGTGGTACGATGACGTTGCCCAAGAATTTCAATATGCAACTGGGTACCTACCTCTGCGAAGTCACTCTTAACTAAGCCTAGGGCTAGGGATTTATTCACCCGAAATCCAAATCCACCGGAAGTCGCCCGCCCAACAAGCTCGCCGTCCTTATAAAGCCCTTCAGATCCGCGAGCGTCTGCATCAATAACGTCGTGCACCTCCAATGTAACAAATCGATTAACAAAGCCACGATCTTGCCATGCAAGCAAAGCTGCTTTACCGACGAAATCAATAGGTTTATCAAGCTTTACAAAGCGATCCAAACCCGACTCTAGCGCGGCGTATTCGATAGACATTTCTCGAGGGATTAAGCGATAGGATTTCTCTAGCCGCATAGAATCCATCGCACGAATACCAAAAGGCTTAATGTCAAACTCTGCACCAGCCTTGATAAGTTCATCAAAGATATAATTTTGCATTTCAATCGGGTGATGAAGCTCCCAACCCAGTTCACCCACAAAATTAACTCGAAGCGCCTCTGCCTGCGCATAGCCTACATTGATAGACTTACCAGTTAGCCATTTGAAATTATCATTAGATAGATCAGTGTCAGTCAGTTTTTGCAGCACCGCTCGAGACTTTGGACCCGCCAGCACCAGCACACCCATTTGAGTGGTGATCTTTTGCAGTTGAACTGACCCATCTCTAGGTGCAAGCTTAGTAAGATAGTCCCAATCATGACGCTCGCTAGCACCGGCGAAAACCAGGTAATAGCTATTTTTTGCCCGCTTATAAATGGTAAATTCTGCCCTAACACCACCATTGAGGGAGAGCATATGACAAAGACCAACTCTGCCAATCGCCTTAGGAACGTTATTAGCTACGATACTATTTAGCCAAGCTTCAGCACCAACGCCAGAAACCGTTGCTTTAGAAAAAGCCGACATATCCAAAAGACCCACTTTTTCATGAACATGGCGACATTCATTGCCCACGAAATCAAAATAATTAGAGCGTCGAAATGAATTTTTCTCTACAATCCGTCCGTCGGTTAAAGCTGTTGAGTGGTTTTTATTCCACAGCGTGTCATCCTTATTTAGATCATTAGCCGACAACGAATAGTCCTCTGGCGCGAACCAGTTTGGCCGTTCCCATCCATAGACACTGCCAAATACAGCACCGAGATGTTTCATTCGATCATAACAGGGAGAGGTCTTAAGAGGCCGGGCAGCACTGCGTTCCTCATCAGGATAATGATTTTTAAACACATGATCGTAGGCCTCTTCATTTTTACTACGCAAATAGCCTCTGGTGGCGTAAGGGCCAAATCGTCGCGGGTCCACTCCCATCATATCGACAGTGGGTTCTCCATCCACAATCCATTCGGCTAGTTGCCAGCCGGCGCCGCCAGCAGCAGTAATACCAAAGCTATGGCCTTCATTAAGCCAGAAATTCTTTAGTCCCCAGGCTGGGCCCACAATAGGGTTTCCGTCTGGTGTGTACGCAATAGCACCGTTATAGATAGTTTTAACACCCACCTCAGAGAAAGCAGGAACGCGATTCATACAGGCTTCGACATGCGGCATAAGACGATCAAGATCACCATTAAAAAGCTCGTACTCTGACTCAGCGTTTGGTCCATCAACATAACAACAAGGGGCTCCCTCTTCATAGGGTCCCAAAATCATGCCACCAGCTTCCTCTCGCAGATAATAACCCGCGTCTGACTCACGCAATACCGGTTGCTCTGGTAGTCCAGCGGCTTTGCGCGCCAAGATATCTGGATGCGGATCGGTAACTATATATTGATGCTCTACAGGAATAACTGGGATATCCAAACCTACCATTTCACCTGTTTGACGGGCAAAATTTCCTGTACAACAAACCACATGTTGACAGTAAATATCGCCCTTATCTGTCTTTACAATCCAGCTGTCATCTGTTTGTTGTTCTAAATCAACAACTACGGTGTTTCGATAGATTTCAGCACCTCTAGCTCGCGCGCCCTTAGCCAATGCCTGGGTCAGGTCCGCAGGCTGAATATACCCGTCATCTGGATGTTGAATAGCACCTATGAGTCCTTCGGTGTTGCACATGGGCCATGCTTCTTTGACCTGTTCTGGAGTAAGAAAGTTAACTTCAACACCCACCGTTTGAGCGACCCCAGCATAATATTTGTATTCATCCATTCGATCCTCAGTAGATGCCAATCGAATGTTAGAAACCACGCTGAAACCGACATTTTGCTCGGTCTCTTTTTCTAACTCATGATAAAAATTTACCGAGTACTGATGAAGTTTACCAACCGAATAGCTCATATTAAATAATGGTAATAGTCCAGCGGCATGCCAAGTAGAACCAGATGTCAGCTCCTTTCGTTCAACTAAAACAACGTCTGTCCAGCCTTTTTTAGCCAAATGATAAAGAGTGCTCACCCCCACTACACCGCCACCAACTACTACTACCTGCGCATTTTTCTTCATGCTGATCTCTCGTATTAACTCGTTAAAAAAACCATTATTTTTGAGAGTGTAACTGTCAAACCGTCCTCAATAGGTTACAGTTACGACAACTGTGTATCTGACAACGCCACCTTAAACAGAAGAGACTTCGAGTCGATCTTAACGTCGTTTTTAAGACATCAACCGACGGTCTTAGAGATTCGTTGAAAGCTTAGTTTACCGAAGATACTGAGCTAACAATCGAAGCCTGTATTAAACAAGGATTAATAGCTATGAGTGATATTGAAATTGCCCGTGATGCGACAATGAAACCCATCGAAGAGGTGGCTGCAAAACTAGACATTCCTGCCTCAGCCATCATTGCTTATGGCAAAACGAAGGCGAAGATTGATCCTGAGTACCTAACTACGTTAAAAGACCGACCTGATGGCAAATTGATTCTAGTGACTGCCATTACACCCACGCCCGCCGGTGAAGGTAAAACAACTACCTCCGTTGGCTTGACCGACGCGCTCAACAGGATTGGTAAAAAGTCTATCGTCTGTTTACGCGAACCCAGCTTGGGTCCTTGTTTTGGCATGAAAGGCGGTGCTGCAGGCGGTGGCTATGCGCAAGTAGTACCCATGGAAGATATAAATTTACACTTTACCGGTGATTTTCATGCCATTGGTGCAGCTCACAACCTATTGTCGGCGCTATTAGATAATCATATCCACTGGGGCAATGATCTTGAGATTGATGCTAGACGGGTACAATGGAAGCGCGTCATTGATATGAATGACCGAGCTCTGCGAAATATCAATTGCGGGCTTGGGGGCCCAGGAAATGGTTTTCCTCGTCAGGATGGCTACGACATAACCGTGGCCTCTGAAATTATGGCTATCTTTTGTTTAGCTAATGATTTGGATGACTTAAAAGCTCGACTTAACAAAATTGTAGTGGCCTATACTCGAGATCATCAGCCAATTTTGGCTAGTCAGATAAAGGGAATTGGCGCAATGGCTGTGCTCCTGAAGGATGCTATTGCCCCCAATCTGGTGCAAACATTGGAAAATAATCCGGCAATTATTCACGGCGGCCCTTTTGCGAACATTGCTCATGGCTGTAATTCAGTGATTGCCACGAGAGCTGGCCTAAAAATGGCAGACTATGTCGTAACCGAAGCAGGGTTTGGCGCTGATTTAGGTGCCGAAAAGTTTTTTAACATCAAATGTCGAAGCGCGGACTTGAAGCCAGCAGCAGCAGTAATTGTTGCTACTGTTAGAGCGCTTAAGATGCATGGTGGAATAGCTAAAGAGGCTTTGAGCCAAGAGAATGTTGCCGCACTTCAAGAAGGCTGTAATAATTTGCTTAGACATATTGAAAACGTCAAGTCCTTCGGCGTTCCTGTGGTGGTCGCAGTAAACAGATTTATTACAGATACAGATGCTGAAGTAGCTATGATCCAACGGATTGCTCAAGTTTCTGGCGTAAAAGCCGTGTCATGCACACACTGGTCTGATGGCGGTGCTGGCACTGAGGCGCTCGCCGAGGAGGTGGTTCGTATTGTTGACTCTGAAGTAGCTGATTTCGCACCGCTGTATGCTGATGAATTACCTATTTGGGATAAAATCAAAACTATCGCGACCAAGCTATATCGTGCAGATGACATCATAGCGGATCAAAAAATACGTGATCAAATTCAAACCCTTCAGGATTCTGGCTACGGTCATTTTCCGGTTTGTATCGCTAAAAGTCAGTACAGTTTCTCAACGGACCCAAATCTTAAAGGTGCGCCAACTGACCACATTATGGCAATTCGTGAAGTGCGTCTATCTGCAGGTGCTGGTTTCATTGTGGTAGTCTGTGGTGACATCATGACTATGCCAGGACTACCAAGAATGCCGGCTGCTAATAATATTGATATAGATGCTAATGGCGAGGTTATGGGACTATTTTAAACCGGACGAAGCGCCTGGTCACCGCACTTAAGTGTCCTAACTGCGATGACCAGCTCGCTCTAACTCAGCTAGGTAAATGTTATCAGTGTATTAATCAACATAGCTTCGATGTGGCTCGAGAGGGCTATATCAATCTGCATTTAGCACAGCATAAACGTAGCAAAACCCCTGGCGACAGTGATCAGATGATGAAAAGTCGGCAGCGCTTTTTAAATGCTGGTTACTATCAATGCCTTGCTGAATCAGTTGCGGAGCTAATCAAACAAGAATCTATCTGTGCTGTGAAAACGCTTCTGGACATAGGGTGTGGCGAGGGTTATTACTTACAATATCTATCTCAAATAAAGGCGATAGAAAATCTCAATCTGATTGGCATAGATATTTCTAAATCTGGAGTAAAGCTTGCGGCAAAACGGCACATTGATGCCCAGCTAATTGTTGATAGCGCCTATAACCTCCCACTGTTTAATACGAGCATTGATGTTGTTTTGTCGATTTTCTCGCCACTGTGTCCAAAAGAAACAGCACGCGTATTAAAACCTGGCGGAGTACTCATTATGGTAGGTCCTGGCGAGCAACATTTGAGCGGTCTGACAACACATATTTATGATCAGCATCAACCCCACCAGGGTAATTTTAAACTAATCGACGAACAGGGATTGTTTGCGCTAAAAAAATCCACTAATTTACAGCAAAATATCAGTGTAAAAAAAACAGACATTGAAAATCTATTAACCATGACACCCTATTACTGGCACACCAGCCCCGAACAAAAAAAGCTGCTATCTTCGCTGCCCGTTTTAATAACGCCTATCGAGTTCCATTTGCGAGTATATGAAAAAATAAGCTCCTAAGGTTAAACAGCCGATCTCCAATGATAGTATAGTCAAAACAGGATACCAAAGAACGACTGATGAAATTACTTCAACAATACCATGGAATGCGCCAAGCAGAAGTAGACGCTTTACTCCTTGAGCAGCAAGGTATAGTTACCCACTTATCTTCAAGGCATTCACACTCATTATCAGGCTTTGTTACTGGGGTTTTTAGTGTAGGATTGTGGAATGTATTTGACCACCAATTTGAAGACGCTAAAGCATTTTTAGAGGACAATACTCATCAGGTTAAGTCAGGGTTCTCAGCTGCAGAATTAGTCGACATACAAGCACACTCTGCAGAGCGTTCTTATAAAACACTGAACCAGTTTTTAACGTATGTGATTGTGGGTATCAGCGCCATCATCTGCGCACTAAGTTTAACCATTTATAATCAATGGTAAACGCCGATTATGGCTTTGCAGGCTACTTCTTGTCTGTGACGGTACGAAAACCAATATGTGATGATGCCAGAGTTATATCCTGCGCCTGCCTTGCCGCTGGACGAAAACGCTGACAATAATTATCAGAACACAAAAACGATCCTCCCTTGAGCGTTTTAACCACAATGCCGGGTTGTTGAGGATCATAGCCAGCATCCCCATAGTCTCTTTTTCGATCTGGACCATAGGGACTTTCAGTCCATTCCCACACGTTGCCAGTAGTGTCATACAAGCCGTACCCATTGGCGGCAAAACAACCTACTGGGGCACGACCATCATAACCATCCTCTTTCATATTGGTATAAGGAAAACGACCTTGCCAGGTATTGGCGCGGGCCTGACCTTTATTTGGTGATTCTTCACCCCAAGAAAAGGAGGCCCCATCAAGGCCACCACGCGAAGCGTATTCCCACTCTACCTCTGTGGGTAATCGCCGACCCATCCAGGTGGCATAGGCCACGGCATCACCATGAGTGACATGCACTACAGGAAAAGACTCCCTACCAATAATAGTGCTTTGAGGACCTTCAGGATGGCGCCAATTGGCTCCAGAAACAAACTTCCACCAAGATAAGGGTGAGCTGGGTTTATCTAAGTCAGGCGCTATAAAAACCATGGAACCTGGTACTCTAAATTCGGCGGGAATATCGGGAAACTGGTCTTCTGCAAGACCAGTTTCAGCCGCGGTAATGTATCCAGTGGCTACTACAAAGCGTGCAAATTGCTCATTGGTTACCTCAGTTTTATCAATATTAAAGTCATCCACACTAAGAACTTTAACGGGTCCTTCATCAGGATAATAACGATTATCTCCAAAGCTAAACGCATTACCTTTAATATCAGCGGTGGCAATGGCATCAGATTCAGGCAAACAGACCATCGGTGACATGTCCGATCCACACCCAGTTAACACAACAACAGAGATAGCCAAACCAACTGTTGAAAACAATTTATTGGTACGTTGCATAATTATTTTGGTCCATAGGCATAGGGTTCAGTTTTTGAGAGAGCTCGACGATAAGCGGGTCGGTTTTGGCAGCGATCTCGAAAAGCGAGTAGATTTGGTAATTTATCTGCTGTATGCAATAGAGGCGCAATTTCAGCGACAAAAGACAACTGAATATCCGCACCACTTAGGGTATTCCCTACCAACCACTCCACACCCTCTAGTGACTGCTCTATATAACCAAGATGCCGCTCTAATTCGTCGCTGATACGAGGCTGAAGCGCTGCACCAGAATCTGCTAATTTCGATGTATATAGCTTCAGCATCAGCGGCAGCACCGCACCACTTTCGCCATAATGCAGCCATTGTAAATACTGCTCATGATGCCAAGTACCTAATGTCGGCCGAAACTGTCCATTACCATGTTGACGCAGTAAATAGTCAATAATTGCACCAGATTCAATTATCGTTTGACTACCATCGGTGATCACTGGCGACTTACCTAAAGGGTGAATCTTCTCCAAGGCAGGCGGCGCAAGTGAAGTCACAGGGTCTCGCTGATAGGTAACCACTTTGTAATCGATATTAATTTCTTCACACAACCATATAATACGCTGTGACCTAGAGTGAACCAAGTGATGAATAGTAAGCATTAATTACTCCTTTGGGGTATCAGTTTAAGCGTCCGACTACTTGCACACTAATCAAATAGATAGTCTTTAACAATGGTAAAAATCTCTGGCTGCGTGAGCATTGCAGGAATTCTACCAACACCATTACTGTTGCTTAACAAAGGTACATTGACGCCAGTATGTTCCTCGCTGACAAAGTTATTAGTTGCATAGTTGACGGTCATTATCGCACCTTCGGGAGTTTTAATCCGCGCTACCTGACCCGGAGAATGAATTGGAACATCCAGTGCCTCATAAATGGTTCGCTCGGGAAGCACTTGAGCTGCATGACCGTGATCTGCGGTCACTAAAATCAGGGTCTCCGGATGGCTATTGGCAAAGTTAAGCGCTACCGCTAGAACCTCATCAAGCTGCTGTAACTCACCAATACTGCCGCATGCCTTGCGTTCATGGGCCTGTTTATCAATTGAAGCAGATTCAATCATTAAAAAAAATGATTTAGTTCCATCTGTGGTCAACTCTGCCAGAGCAGTTTCACTCATCAACGCCAGACTTGGCATGTCACCATAATCAGGATTATCCTCACAACGCATTGGCTCAGGATAGATCACAGACCCTAGCATCGGATGGAATATATTCATAAAACTGGTTTCAGGATTTTCAGCCTTTCGACCACCCTGCCCCTGCCATCTAACCGGCATGGTACTTGGCGAAAACAGTCCTAATAATTTTCCACCATGCTGTCCTTTTAGCTCATCCATCTGTGTAACAACTTTGTAGCCTTGATTGACAGCTTCAGTTAGAACGCTAATATTGCTGCCTTCCATAGCTGCTGTGAAATGCTTCATTCCGCCACCTAAAGCCACGTCTACTCCTGATTTAACTAATTGCTCTGAGATTGAACCAAGGCCCTCATTGGCCTTTAAATCTTGAGAGCAATCAACAATAATCCCCGCATATTTTTCATACTCAACCATAGCGTTGGGGTTTTCACAACCACGCTCACTAACATGGGCGTAAAAAGAAGCCGGAGTGGCATCAGTAATACTAGAGGTAGTTACTAAACCAACCTTAATACCTTGCCGCTGAGAAAGCTCAACAAGATTAATAACATCCTGATCTGAACCGGCAGTTGTGCCTATGCGTCCGGGACTGGTCACAACACCTGTTGCCATGGACGTAGCACTATTTGCAGAATCTGCAACATACAGCGCCCTCTGAGGATTTTTCTCATCAACAGTTAGTACCTGAACCGCACTGCGCATTGGTAGTTGGTCTAAAAGTAACTTACCACGACTACCCACTAGATAATTACGCGCTATGGTAATTTGATGATCATCCATTCCATCGCCAATAATTAAAATTACATTTTTAGCCATAGCTGTATTAGAAATCCCAATTGAACCAGCTAACAATGTCCATATAAAAAGACCAGCGGTAATCTTTATAAATCGATATTTCATAGACTCTTCCTTACCGTTAAATAGTCTTTGGAGTGTCGCATAATTAAGAGTATAAGTTTATGAATAAACTGTTTAAGGCATAAATATTTTATCAAA
>DNBN01000321.1 GCA_003491845.1 Porticoccaceae bacterium
ATTATTGAGCCCCGCTCAGCAACTATGAAAATGGGTTTCCACCAAGATAGCCTGGGTACGTCTGTGGCTAGTGCAGATGAAGTGTTGTGGTATGGTAACAGCGCAGTGAATTGGGATATGTCAGCGCTTGAGACCTTGACTGTTGCAAACTCAAAGGTATTGCATAATCTGCAGGAAGTCATCGATATAGCTATAAAATTTTCTCAACAGAAGACCCATATCGTGATTATGAGTAATGGTGGTTTTGAGGGTATTCATGGCAAACTTACAGCGGCTTTTGATAACTCTTAGCTGTTTAATATGAAGCTGACAGGTCCATCATTAATCAGAGATACCTGCATGTCAGCGCCAAAGCAACCCTGTTGCACCACAGGGTGTTGTAGTTGGGCCGTCGCAACAAAGTAAGTGTAAAGATCCTTGGCTTGTACCGGTGGCGCTGCGGAGGAAAAGCTCGGTCGGAGGCCTTTTTTAGTGTCAGCTGCCAACGTGAACTGAGAAATTACTAACAGGCCTTCACCGGTATCTGCTAAGGATAAGTTCATTTTGCCCTGAAGGTCTGAAAAAATACGGTAGTTAAGTATTTTATGTAACAGTTTTTCAGCGGTTTTGGTGTCGTCATTTTTTTCGATGCCCAATAATAACAAAATACCCCGATCTATTTGTCCAATCGTTGCCTGATTGACTGTCACCTTTGCACTACTGACACGCTGTATTAGGCCAATCATTAGCTACACTTGGTCCGATAGATGATGCGCAAGTCTTTGAGTTGCTCGTACAAGGGCGTCAAGGGTTCCAGATTCGCTGGAGGAATGCCCAGCATCAGCAATAATATCCAGTCGCGCTTCCGGCCAGGCTTCACTCAAGGCAAAGGCCTGATTGACAGGACATACCATGTCATAACGACCATGAACAATGGTGGCGGGAATATTTTTTAGTTTGTGGGCATTATTAATGATTTGGTTCGGCTCTAAAAAGGCCTTGTTAATAAAATAATGAGCTTCAATTCTTGCCATAGCGATGGCTAAGTGTGGATGAGCAAAATGAGCAACAAAATCTTCATCAGGATGTAAAGTGGCACATCTACCTTCTAATATGGACCATGCTTTGGCAGCCGCCATCCTCTCTAAATCGTTACTGCCTGTTAGTCTTTTATAAAATGCGCCTAGCAGATCGCTGCGTTCATTTTCTGGGATAACATGAATGTAATCTTGCCAATAATCAGGGAAGATATGTTTTACACCATTTTGATAAAACCATTGAATGTCTTCATCACGACACAGAAAAATACCCCGCAAAATTAGGCCCATCACCAATTCAGGGTATTGCTGAGCGTACACAAGGCTGAGTGTAGAGCCCCAGGATCCACCAAAAACAACCCACTTTTTAATACCCAATGTGTTACGAATGGTTTCAATATCCGCAATCAGTGCTTCTGTGTTATTGTCTTCTAGCAAGGCATGAGGTGTTGATTGTCCGGCTCCACGTTGGTCAAAAAGCACAATACGGTACTTGTCTGGATCAAAAAAACAGCGATCGGTAGTGCGGGTACCACCACCGGGTCCACCGTGAACGAAAAGTACCGGAATACCCTCTGGATTTCCAGACTCTTCTACATACAAGACATGGGGAGGCGTCACAGCTATTAGCTGTGTATGGTAGGGTCGAATTGCCGGAAACGCTTTTTTCATGGGCTAGTATTCATAATTTGGAGCGTTAATCTTAAACGACAGAGGGTCTTGTAGACAAGTTAGCTTTTTTATTCATGGTATGTCATAACTACCTGATGTTATCAGTTAGTTTAGAGGGTATTTATGAGACAACTCAGACGATGTAGTTGGTGTGGTTATGATGAAGCCTATCAACAGTATCATGACACTGAATGGGGCGTTCCCTGCAGAGATGACAAAACGTTATTTGAATTTTTGATTTTAGAAGGCGCTCAAGCTGGACTCTCTTGGATCGCTATCCTCAAACGCCGGGATCAATACCGTCGTGCGTTTGCCAACTTTAATGTAAATATGGTGGCCCAATTTTCTGAAGACGATGTTACTCGGTTAATGGACGATAAGGGCATTATTCGCAATCGTTTGAAGATTCAAAGCGCCATTTCTAATGCGCAACACTATTTGACTGTTCAACATGAATTTGGCAGTTTCAGTAACTATATATGGGCTTTTGTTGAGAATACGCCGGTGGTAAACCACTGGACATGTCATGATGAAATTCCCGCAACGACAACACTGTCAGACACAATTAGTCATGATATGAAAAAGCGTGGATTCAAATTTTTCGGTAGTACTATTTGTTATGCTTATTTGCAGGCAATGGGTATTGTGGACGACCACTGTATAGATTGCTTTAAGCGATTATAAACTGCGCTACTTAACTAAAGATGGATTGGTTTCCGCCTAAACTCTTGGCTTGATAAAGATTGTTTTCGATTTGCGATAAAAAATCATTTAGGTCATGACTTTTTTTACTTGAGGCAATGCCTACACTGCACGCAATAGAAAGACTATGCTCTTGTATATTAAATTGATTACCATTGATTTTTTGTCGCAATGTTTCTGCTATGAGTAAACTGACCTCGTCATTATCATGGGGCAATATAATAATAAAAGCATTACCATCCCAACGGCCAAAAATATATTCATCAGCAAGGGTAGTGCCGAGCAATTTGCTAACTGAGCATAACAGGTCATTGCCAATCTTGTGGCCGTAACGTTCGTTGATCGATCTGAAATTGTCGATATCAAGGACGATGGCAGACGTAGTTGTTTTTTCATTAGGCGTTTGAGTGAATTTTTTAAAGAGTAATTTTTCAATTGAGTTTCGGGTTTGTAGCCCAGTAACATCATCTATTGTGTTGGCTTTAAACTGCACGGCCTGTAGCTTCTTTATGTTCAGTTGATGGTTAAATTTGAGGTGGGCAATAATTAGCGATAAGCAAAAAACGATCATCAGTATCAGTGAAAACTGTACGCCATGGATACCTGCTTGCAGATTAAGCCACTGGGAATCTAGTTGCATATAGCCGCCGATAGCTGAAAGTAAAATCAGCGCTATGCCTATGTAAACATTTTTTTGTGGATTTGTTATCAGTACCAGCGCAGGGAAAATCGTGACGCACCATATTAATGCGACGGCGTCTGCACTCACCATTGTGACGTACAAAAATCCTAAGGTTAAAAAAGTACTGAGAGAAATTATCCCTAAGGAGAGGGATTTAGACGCTTTAAATAGACTCAAACTTACAACGAGACCACAGCCGACGCTTAGGAAGAGTGTTGGTGGAGATGCCGCCCAATATGCCAGACAAGAAAAAAATATGGCGACTCCTACCTGCACCATGACTATGGTGAGGTAGTGTTTTTCACTGTTTAATTGACTATTTATATTATCTTCCATCAGGTGCTTATAGTGTTGAGTGACCCCCAAACTATAGCACCTAATGCTTAAAGACTATTAATAAATGTCTTTTTGATATTACCGAGAGCTTCTTTTGCGAAGAATTTCAGTAAGTAGCTTTTTGCGAATTCGAATACTCGATGGAGTTACTTCGACTAATTCGTCATCTTCGATAAACTCTAGTGCTTGCTCAAGTGTATGCTTGATCGGCGGTACTAACGTTAAAGCCTCATCAGTGCCTGAGGCTCGTACATTGGTTAGTTGTTTGCCTTTGATGGGGTTGACCACCAGATCATTGGCGCGTGAATGGATGCCAACAATTTGTCCCTCGTAGACATCGACCGCATGCCCTAAAAATAACCTACCTCGGGCTTGAATATTAAACAGCGCAAATGCTGCAGTCTTGCCCTTAACCATGCTAACCAATGCACCATTTTTACGGGTAAACTTCTCCCCCTCTTTAGCTGGTGCATAGCGATCAAAAATGCTGGTCATAATACCGGAGCCAGAGGTAAGTGTAAGAAATGCTCCGCGAAAGCCGATAAGCCCTCTTGAGGGCATAGAAAATTCAAGTCGGACTCTACCTTTTCCATCTGGCTCCATATTAGTCAATTCAGCTTTGCGCATACCAAGTTCTTCCATGACCGACCCTTGGTGTTGCTCTTCGACATCTATCACAACGTGCTCAAAGGGCTCATGAACGGAACCATCAACTATTTTTTGCACAACTTCAGGACGCGACACACCCATTTCAAACCCTTCGCGGCGCATCGTTTCGATTAACACCGAAAGATGCAATTCACCTCGTCCAGAGACAATAAATTTATCAGGTGTGTCGCCAGGAGTTACCCGCAGAGCAACATTATGAATCAATTCCTGAGCTAAGCGATCTTTAATATTACGTGTGGTAACGTATTTCCCTTCAAGACCTGCGAAAGGCGAGTCATTGACGATAAACGTCATGCTTACGGTAGGCTCATCGACGCTTAGTGCTGGCAATGCCTCTACATGCTCTGGGTCACAAAGTGTGTCTGAGATAGCTAAACCATCGATGCCATTTATACAAACGATATCGCCTGCACCAGCCAGTTGGGTTTCGATCTGCTCAAGCCCTAAATAGCCTTTTACGTTGAGGATCTTGCCTTTTCGTTGTTCACCGCTAGCGCTTTTAACAATAACCTGCTGTCCTGGCTTGAGCTTGCCGCGAGTAATTCGGCCAACACCGATAACGCCAACATAGCTGTCATAGGCCAGTGCTGATACCTGCATTTGGAAAGGGCCATCGACATCTACTTTTGGTGCTGGTACGTCATTGACGATCATTTCATAGAGCGGCGTCATATCGTCGGCCATATCGTCGACATCGAGACCGGCTATGCCGTTGAGTGCTGAGGCATAAATAACCGGGAAGTCCAATTGCTCATCGGTAGCACCAAGATTGTCGAACAGGTCAAAGACCTGATCCATAACCCAGTCAGGTCGAGCACCAGGACGGTCAACTTTGTTGATAACAACGATTGGGCGCAAACCCTGCTCGAACGCTTTGGAGGTTACAAAGCGTGTCTGTGGCATGGGGCCGTCTACGGCATCAACCAGCAGCAATACTGAGTCGACCATGGACAGTACGCGCTCTACTTCACCACCGAAGTCGGCGTGACCTGGGGTGTCTACAATATTGATGCGGTAATCATTCCAGTTGATCGCAGTGTTCTTTGCCAGAATCGTAATTCCGCGCTCTTTCTCCTGATCGTTGGAGTCCATAAGGCGTTCGGAACCCACATCTTTACGATCGAGGGTGCCAGATTGGCTGAGAAGTTTATCGACCAGTGTTGTCTTACCGTGGTCAACGTGGGCAATGATTGCAATGTTCCGCAGGTTTTCAATGGACATGAGAGGTACCAGTAGGCGCAAAAAGGCGCGATTATAGGCTAATTGACAGAAACTGCTACGGATCTTTTCACTAGGCGGTAGATTCTTCTCTGCTGAGGCTGTTGCGTTCGATCAACATTCGAGTGATTGCGGTGGCTGGCGAGGGGGGTGCGATCAGATTTCCCTGTAATAACTGACAACCTGTATCGAGTAAAAGATGATGTATTTCGGCCTCTTCAACGCAGGGCGCGATGCAATTTAAGCCTACGGATTTGGTCAGCTCCACCAGTCCTTTAACCAAATTCCAAGAACTTTCCATATAGGGACATTCGGCCATTAACTTGTGGGAGATGCGAATCGTGCTCACATCGAATTCCCGCAGCTTCTGAATGGGCAGGGTTTGGTAGCCGACATTGTCTACCACAAACTGAATGCCCAGAGCTTTGAGGCTGTTCAGTTGCAGAGTCAGAGGGTTGTGTATTTTTGGCAGGGTTTCGGTGTGAAGGGTAAATATCAGTGTATCTGCCTTAATGGCATATTTAGTCAGCAGAGCTTTAATGCTCAGGGTAAACGACGGGTGCTCCAGTTCACGCAGGCTGAGGGTATAGTAGATCTGCTGATCTTCGCGCCATAAGTCCTGAGTGCGCCAGAGGTCTACCTGATTAAATATCTGTTCAAGCAATGTTAGAGAGATATCCACGATCATTGAACCCGACTCGAGCAGCGCAATAATTTCATTGGCAGCAATCAATTCGTTGTCTGGATTTTTCCAGCGCAAAAATATTTGCAGGCCGCAAATCAGGTTTGTCTTAGTGTCGAGAATCGGCTGGTAATAGGGTAAAAACGATTGGTTGTTGGTTTTGTCCCGCAGTTGCTCCAATAGCATTGCCTGAGTTTGCATCTCAGAGGGCAGTTTCTGATTGTGAAAATAGTAGTTTGATTTGCCCTCCCGCTTGATGGTGTAAAGCGCTTTGTCCGCTTGCTGCAAAATAGCCTCACCATCGGAGCTGCCATCGTTGAACAGTACTATGCCGATACTGCAGCTGATACGGAATTTCTCATCCTTGATCACTAGGGGCTCGCGGGCGGCATCAATTATTTTTTCTGCGACTTGGGCAATCTGCAGGCGCGAGGGCTCTTCTTCAGTGCCGAGGTTTTCCAGCAGCACAACGAATTCGTCACCGCCGAGGCGCGCAACAGCCTCTTCGGTACGAATCACCTTGCGCAGGCGTTGAGCAAATAGGGCCAGAGCCAAATCACCGTAGTGATGACCTCGAGTGTCGTTAATCTCTTTGAAATGATCTAAATCGATAAAGAGTAGAGAGCAGTAAGCTTGGCTGCGCTGGGCGAGTGCAACAACGCGGTTTAATTCTTCCATTAAGCGATGGCGGTTGGGCAGACCGGTCAATGGGTCGAAATAGGCCTGTTGCTTAATGCGTGTCTCGAGATTTACTCGGTCAGTCACATCTTCAACAAAGGATGCAGCACCCACCACATTCATCGCCTCATCAAACAGTGGCGTATCATTCCATTCGCAGATAATCATGGTGCCGTCGCGAGTGACATTTTCTGCGGTGCCAGTGAAGTCTTTACCAAATAGGAAAAGATCGTTTTCCACCTGCTGAAGTAAAAAACTCTTCTTTTTGTCATATAAAAATTCTGTGGTGCGACCCAGTACCTCGTCTTTGGCATAACCAAATATGGTGGTGGCCGCTGGATTCCAGCCAATTATTTCGCGCTCTTGATTCCATTCAATAAATCCAAGAGGCGTCTGCTCGATCAGGCTGGTGATTTTTTGACTAGTGGCAATAACGACATCTGAGTGCTCGTCGGCTTTGATCATATTGCCGGTCGCCCAGCTAAAGGCCCGGCGCTGGCTAAGCTGATTGCGATTGAAGATAAAATAGGCCAGTGGGACTAGGATTAAAAATCCCGGGTTTATCTGAGGTTGGTAGCTAAACAACGCAATAAATAATGGTGCAAAAATCAGACTCAAAAAAAGATGGCGGAAGATAGCCTTTAGCGCGTAAGTCAATGGCCAGGCGTAGGTCAGGGCAATAAGCATTAAAGATGCAAAGACCGATTTTTCTAAAGAGTCGGGGGTGATAAAGGTCACTGCTGCGGCACCGTAAAGTGCGGCAAAAATCAGTGATGAGGTGGTGATAAGGGTTTGTGTTTGACTGATGCTAGCCTTGGTGTCGCGGCGTATTTTCACGGACCACAGCCAAACGGTAAGGCTTGCTAGGACAGCTGTGGTGAGCCAGGCCCAGTTCCAGATTGTTGGGTTTTGATTGCTTGCCAAAACAACCAGTAAGATGGCGCCAGCCATTGAAATTCTTAGGCCCGAATTGATGTTTTTTGAAGCGTGCCTTTCCAACTCGATCTGTATCGAGCTGTTGAGTGAGCGGGGATTGGGCTGCTCTGCTTCCTTGAATTCCCCGAGCAAATTTTCAGTGCTCATCATCGGCTGCATCCTGCGGCTGATTTCGGTTGGACAAAACTCAGGCTAAGCTCTAAATATAGTCGCTTCTCAGTGACAATGGCGACTAATCAGCTTAAATAATGCGAAATAGAGCACATATACTGTTGTTATGATTACATGTTTCTTGTTCTGGATCTGTCGCTTGAAAGGGTTAGGGGGTAAAGACTGCGATCTTTTCAAAGCCGTTTTTTTGCAATGCGTCAGCATGGAGGCGG